>JAAFHG010000184.1 GCA_013297585.1 Chitinophagales bacterium | reverse complement strand
GAACAACCTCACCTTATGATACCTACAACGTATTCGTGTTTTCTGCTGTAAATCTTTTATTACACAGTTTAATCTATTCGCTTTGCTTTTCCTGCAAGCCTTTGGGAAACAGGTAGTGTAACGAGCGTTAGTATCAACTTTGATGATGGTGCAGGTTTTAGAACGATTAATCAAAACGATAGTGTGAACATTTACTATGCAGATGAAGGTACTAAAACCATAGTAGCCCAAATTACAGTAAATGGTACACTGTATACAGCCTGTAGTACCATTACTTATGCAAGACCTACTGTTTTTACACAACCTACTTACCAATGGAGTATTGATACTACACGTATGTATGGTAATGATGCTGACTATCTTGGCAATACGCCTACTACTTTTGGTATGAATACTACGCCAAATCAAAATGGAAGTACAGGTGCAGATGTACTTGTAGAAAATGGTTGTGATGATGTATTTGACAAACCAATAATTATAATAGAAGGATTTGACCCAGGTAATAAATTTACAATTGAAAAATTAACTAAAAAGTTTTCAAGCTTTCAATTTATTTCTACTTTAAAAGAGTATGGGTATGATATAGTGTATGTAAATTTTAAGAACAATACAGACTATATTGAAAATAATGCAAGGGTACTAGAAGCCATTATAAATAAAGTAAATCAAGCAAAAACAGGCACTAACAAAATAAGTGTTATTGGTTTCAGCATGGGTGGCTTAATAGCACGCTGGTGCTTAAAAGATATGGAAGATGGTGGACGAACACACAATGTAGATAAATATTTTAGTTACGATTCCACACACCAAGGTGCTAACGTGCCTTTAGGGTTTCAATACTTTTCAAAAGAAATTTTACAAGATTATCCCATTTTAAAGTGGCTAAATGCAGGTCAAACAACTACTGAGCCTGGCTTAGGCGATTTAGATGTAGCTTATGACAGCCCAGCTGGTAGGCAGATGATGGTTACAAAAGCAACTTATAGTATTACAAATTATACCTACGGACCTAGTACTAACACAGTAGATTATATTAGAAATGCATTTGCTGCAAGATTAGTGGCAAAAGGTTATCCGCAGCAAACTACAAACTATGGTATTGCTTTTGGGCAGGGTAATAATACTACAAATACAAAAAATGCTGGTAATGGAAAGCAATGGAACAATTTTAATGCCGGTGATAAAATTTTTAGTGGCAGTTTAACTGCACTTCTCACAAATTTTAATGTAAATATTTGGGCTGTACCTGAAAATAATAACAATATTCAAATTTGTAAATATCGTTTTGCCGGACTTACGTATCGTACACTATTTGGAATTTTTCCTTCTGTCGGATTTTTAATTAAATCGAAAGATTTTTATTATACAGGACAGTATCCATATGATGATGCCCCAGGTTCATTTGAAAAAACGCAAACCAAAGTTGCTAGTAGTTTAACTGCACCAATTATATCATTGGTAGGTCAATCAGACACTTACGGGCACGATTGCCATAATTTCGTTGCAACTGTCAGTGCTTTAGACTTGCAAAATCAAACGTATAACTACACTAATAAATGGCAGAGTGCCAATATGTTTTTTAATATTGATAGTTATATACAAAATCCAACAACTGTGAACGGTGGTGGTGGCACATTAAGTAATACGTCTTTATCACCTTTTAGTGAGGTAATAACAAGCACTTCATTAAGCGGCGGCTCAAATAATAACCAATGGCATCGGGGTGATCTACAAAAGCCTTTTGCAGATTTTATGCTCTATAAAATATTAGGCTTTGCACCCACATCTGATTGTTTGAATGAAGACTTTTGCGATTTAAATCCTCCCATTAGTGGCCCAGCAGTAATATGTCCAGATGGTACATACCATATTATTAGCTTACCAAACACTATTGGAATTAAATGGGAATCAAAATACGGCTCATTTGCTATCACTAGTGGGCAAGGTACAAATCAAGTGACTATCACTAAAGTTACCAATAGGTCTGATACTTTGATATTATCACTTACTAATAGCTGTGGTACTACAAGGGTTATTAAATTAGGTATCCAAGTAGGTGCAGGTAATCCACCTTCTGTAACGTTAAACTACGATAATATTTGTGGTAAGTTATTACAAGCCATACCTTACAATCTTGCTACTGGTACTACAGGTTTTAATTGGGTAGTTACCGGTGCTAAAAATCTTACCCGTACTACTTCTACATCAGATACTTATAGTGGCGATTTAGTAGTAAGACCATTTCAAAGTGGGCTTACAGTAGGCAATACTTACTATAGCTATTTAACAGTGCAAGCTATTACTGATTGTGGTTTATCTGACGTTAATCCCTACATCTACAATATTACAGTAGGGCCATATAGCCCTGGTAATTGTGTTCAGGTGTATTTATTATCAACAAAAAGACTTGGGCAATCATTGGTGGATGATATAGTTGCACCATCTGCAAATAGCTTGAAAATATATCCAAACCCAATCTCTACTATGTTATATGTGCTAATACCTGCCGACAGTGTTAATTTACACAAGGCTACCATTACCATCACCGATATTAGCGGTAGACAAGTAAAACAAATAACCACAGTATCTGAAAGTAATACCATACCAGTAAGCACTTGGGCAAATGGCACTTATGTAGTAATTATTACTGATGGTAAAAAGAAAATTATAAAGAAGATAGTTAAAAACTAATGGTTCGTTAATTCCAAAACATAAATGAGGCTGACTCATAAATAAATGAACGCTTTCAGATTCGCTTAAACGACCTCGGTTTTCCAACAGTGATCCGAAAAAATTCTGAAAAAAGTTATTTATGAGACATCCTGATCCACACATATATATATCATTAAATTTAAATAACACAACTGTTCACTTATTCAAATTCTCGCTTAGGCATATTCTAAAATGAGGTTAATCTGAGAGAAATTAAATGCTAATTTTTAATAACTTAATGTATCTAGCTACCGAATATATTTGGTATACTACTAGAAGAATGCTCTTGAATACCAGCACACCCAACATTCTAACTAAATGTTTATAACAGAAAATTAGTTGCATAAACAACTTTATTGTATTTTCACATTCTAAAATTGGTTGCCATGCAAGAAGCATACATTATTGCAGGATTTAGAACTGCAGTTGCAAAAAGTAAAAAAGGTGGATTGCGATTTTTTCGCCCCGATGACCTGGCCGTAGAAGTGATTAAAGGCTTGATGGCTAGTGTACCCGAACTAGATTATAAATTGGTAGACGACGTGATTGTAGGCAATGCGGTGCCCGAGGCCGAGCAAGGCTTACAGTTTGGGCGCATTATTGCCGCCAAAGCAATGGGTATAGAAGTACCAGGTATTACCATTAATAGATACTGCGCTAGCGGCCTTGAAAGTATAGCCATGGCTACCGCCAAAATAAGAACAGGCATGGCCGATTGTATTATTGCTGGTGGTACAGAAAGTATGAGCCTTGTGCCAACTGCTGGCTGGAAAACAGTACCATCGTACGCTATTGCAAAAGATGAACCCGACTATTACCTAAGCATGGGCTTAACTGCAGAAGCTGTGGCCAATGAATTTAAAATAAGCCGTGAAGATCAAGATGCGTTTGCTGCAAACTCTCATGCAAAAGCTAAAGTAGCCATAGAAAATGGGTATTTTAAAGATGGCATTTTACCTATTACGGTAGAGCAAACCTACCTAAACGAGAAAGGTAAGCGTACCGTAAAAAACTATGTGGTAGATACCGATGAAGGCTTACGTGCAGATACAACAGCAGAAGGATTAGCGAAGCTAAAACCTGCATTTGCCATAGGCGGTAGCGTTACGGCTGGCAATAGTAGCCAAACAAGCGATGGCGCCGCGTTTGTAATAGTAATGGGTGAAAAAATGATGAACGAATTAGGCTTAAAACCAATTGGTAGATTGGTAAACTGCGCTAGTGCTGGTGTTCACCCACGTATAATGGGTATAGGTCCTGTAGCCGCAATACCAAAAGTGCTGAAACAAGCTAATATGAACTTAGGCGATATTGATTTGATAGAGCTGAACGAAGCATTTGCATCGCAAAGTATTGCTGTGATAAGAGAACTGGGCTTAAACCAAGACATCGTCAATATTAATGGCGGTGCTATTGCATTGGGTCACCCACTAGGCTGTACCGGTGCTAAACTGACCGTGCAAATACTAAACGATATGAAACGCCTAAACAAAAAATATGGCTTGGTTACTGCCTGTGTGGGTGGTGGTCAAGGTATTGCTGGTATTATTGAAAACATGTAACTACCAAAATGAGTATATAATTTATAATAATTTATATACATATGTGATGCAAAAAACTTGCCTAAGTTACTATAGAGATAGCAACTAAGACAAATAAGTAGGGGAAAAAATTGCCTTTCTTTCCCTACTTTGCACCGCTAAATGTCTTCTGTTTTGCAAACACAATCACAACAAAATTTTCGAGTTCAGCTCGGTATTACAGTGCTTAGCGTGGTATTGTTTGTAACAAAAATTATCGCTTATTTTTTAACCCACTCACTAGCCATACTTACCGATGCCTTAGAAAGTATTGTAAATGTATTGGCAGGTTTTATAGGCTTGTACAGCTTATATGTAGCTGCTAAACCTAAAGACAGCGACCACCCTTATGGGCATGGCAAGGCAGAGTTTGTATCATCGGCTGTTGAGGGCACATTAATATTGGCAGCAGGTATTTTAATAATTGTACAAACCATTCAAAACTTGCTTGATAGCAGGCCTATTGAATCGCTTGATACTGGTTTAATATTGGTAGCTATTACGGGCTTAATCAATTATGTGGCAGGCTATATTTGCCTACAAATAGGCAGGCGCAACCACTCAATAGCACTAGAAACTAGCGGTAAGCATTTACAGTTAGACACTTACTCTACCATGGCAATTATTACAGGCTTGGTGGTAATATTATACACCCATTGGATTTGGCTAGATATGGCTATTGCGCTTGGCGTAAGTTGTTTGATTTTGTACAATGGCTATCGCATTATTCGCAAGTCATTAGCAGGTATTATGGATGAAGCTGATGATGATTTATTACAACAATTTGTAACCATTTTAAATGCCAATAGAAAGCCCAATTGGATTGATTTGCACAATCTGAGAGTAATAAAATATGGCAGCACCTTGCATGTAGATTGTCATCTAACAGTGCCTTGGTACTTAAACATTCACGAAGCACATACAGAAATAGATGAACTAAGTGCCATGATAGAAGAGAAATTTGGCAAAGCCTTCGAACTATTTGTACATACGGATGGTTGTATGGCTTTTAGCTGTAGCATTTGCGATAAAATGGATTGCACAGTAAGGCAACACCCATTTACCCAAAAAATACCTTTTACGTTAGAAAATATTAGCAGTAATTTGAAACACGGAAGCATTTAAAACGTGAATCGTAAGGGACGAAAGTCGTGAATTGTAAATCCGTGAATCGTAAGGAACGACAATCGCAAGGAAACGTCAAAGTACTAGCGACAAACGATTATTAACGATTTACCAATTCTAAACTAGCGATTAACGATTACTTTCGATTATCGACAATAAAACTATAAATTTCAAACCATAAATTAGAAATGATGAACGCTTGGAAAGACTACCAACAGCAACATAAAGACCGCTTTTTAGAAGAATTATTGGCTTTGTTGCGCATACCTAGCGTAAGTGCCAAAAGCGAACACAATGCAGACATGCTCACCTGTGCAGAAGCTGTGAAACAACGCTTACTAGAAGCTGGTGCAGATACAGTAACCATTTACCCAACGGCAGGCCACCCAATAGTTTATGGTGAAAAAATGGTAGACCCAAGCAAGCCAACTGTGCTTGTATATGGCCACTACGATGTACAACCTGCAGACCCATTAGAACTTTGGAACAGCGGCCCATTTGAGCCTGTAATTATTGATGGTAAAATATTTGCTCGTGGCAGTTGCGACGATAAAGGACAGTTTTACATGCACGTAAAAGCCTTAGAAACATTGGTAAAAACTGGCACATTAAGCAACAACATTAAGTTTATAATAGAAGGTGAGGAAGAAATAGGTAGCCCTAATTTAGCAACATTTGTAAAAGAGAAAAAGGACTTGCTAAAAGCAGATGTTGTGCTAATCAGCGATACATCAATGCTAAGTATGGATACACCAAGTATTGATGTAGGTGTACGTGGCTTAAGCTATATAGAAGTAGAAGTTACAGGGCCAAACCGTGACTTACACAGTGGTGTGTACGGTGGTGCAGTGGCAAATCCTATTACCATGTTGGCAAAAATGATTGCTGCTTGTCACGATGAAAACAACCACATCACCATACCAGGTTTTTACGATGATGTTGTAGAAGCAACACCGGCTGAAAGAGCAAAAATGGCACAAGCACCATTTGATGAGGCTGAATATAAAACTGACCTCGGCGTAACAGAACTTTGGGGCGAAGCAGGTTATAAAACCAACGAAAGAACAGGCATTCGTCCTACACTTGAAATAAATGGTATATGGGGTGGCTACACAGGCGAAGGTGCTAAAACCGTACTGCCGTCAAAAGCATTTGCCAAAATTTCTACACGCTTAGTACCCAATCAATCATCTGTAAAAGTTACTGAAAAACTAATTGCCTATTTTACCCAAATGGCACCAGCAGGCGTTACCATAAAAGCGATGGAACATCATGGTGGCGAGCCTTACATGACACCAATTGATAGCTTAGAATACAAAGCCGCAGAGAAAGCAATTACAGCCACTTTTGGTAAAGAACCAATACCTGTACGTGGTGGTGGTAGTATTCCTATCTGTGCATTGTTTGAAGCAGTGTTGGGTATAAAAATTGTGTTTATGGGCTTTGGTTTAGATAGTGATAATCTGCACAGCCCTAACGAAAAATTTGATGTATTTAATTTTTACAAAGGCATAGAAACCATCCCTTATTTCCATCAGTTTTATACAGAGATGAAAAGATAATTTTAACCTCTATAGTTTAACTGACTAAAATGCCCAAACGTTCCTCCACATTTGGGCATTTTAGTTTTAAATATAATATATTATTTATATACAACAGCGACCAAGCCTTTTTTAGGCATTTATACGCTTACTTTTGCAGCTTATCATTATGAGTTTAAGCACCAACACATCTACACCAAAGCAAT
>JAAFHG010000598.1 GCA_013297585.1 Chitinophagales bacterium | reverse complement strand
TGACCTGCTTTTGCATGCTCTTTTTTAATAATTTGTAATTGTTTTTTAAAATCGTCGGCAGAATTAATTGGAAAAGCAATGCCTATAAATTTACTACCCCTATCCTTATATTCGGCGGTAGCCATTTTATCGATCGTATAATAATATTCTTTTTGTAAATCCTTTGTCATTATTTATTTAAATTGCTGTGGAAGCTGATTTTATCCCCTTCCATATTATATGCGTCATCATTACTATCAAAAGCTATTTGCGGTGCTTGAATACCATTTTGTAAATACATTTTGGTGTTGGTAACTACCCTTGCTTCATCCCACAAATTGGCATTAATAAATGATTGGTGCAATGTTGCTCCTCCTTCAACCAATACACTTTGTATACCAAGTAAAAATAAGCTAGTTAAAATTTGCGGAATAATATCTTGATTAAAGTCGATTTTTATATATGTTACTTTTCCTCCTTCGTATTGTTGTATGGCATTGTATACGATCGTTTTTGCTTCTCCATTTAGTACATTGTAATGTGATGGCGTTTTTAAATGTGCATCTATTATTATTCTTGTAGGATTTTTCCCCAACCAAAGCCTAGTTGTTAAAGATGGATTATCGAACCAAGCAGTATTAGTACCTACTAAAATGGCCGCTTCTTCGCTTCGCCATTTATGAACAAGTCTGTTAGAAAACGCATTGCTAATTGCTACTGCAGAAAAATCGGCATGAGCAATTTTAGCATCGGCAGTTTGTGCCCATTTTAAAATGATGTAAGGCCTCTTGAGTATATGAAAAGTATTAAACCTTTTATTTAACAACAAGCACTCTTCTTGCAAAATACCAACGATTGTTTCAACGCCTTGTTGTTGCAACAATTCAATACCCAATCCATTCACTGCCGCAAAAATATCTTTGCAGCCTATTACCACAGCTGGAATTTTATGGGTCA
This sequence comes from Chitinophagales bacterium, assembly GCA_013297585.1. GTDB lineage: Bacteria > Bacteroidota > Bacteroidia > Chitinophagales > Chitinophagaceae > Parasediminibacterium. Next base: position 1,437 of record JAAFHG010000598.1, on the reverse strand, counting down.
AAATAAGATTGGTACAAGGAGGTGTTTTGCCCAAATGAGCACAAGGCTCTAATGAAACATATAGAGTGCTTTTACTTATTAAATGAACATCAGCTGCCGCCACACTATTAATGCAGTTTACTTCAGCATGGGCTTCGCCATATTTTTGGTGATAGCCTTCCCCTATAATTCTATCTTGATGCACCAATACAGCACCAACCATTGGGTTGGGTGCTACGCTTCCGGCCCCTAGTTTGGCCAGTTGTACACATCTTTTCATGTATAATTCATGCTGCATCAGACTACAAAAATAGGCTAATTAGTTTTGTGTGATTTATTTTAGCAATAAGTTGTAAGGATAAGTAACAAGCAAAATGTGGTAAAAGCATAAAAAATATAAATCCTAAGTTTGTGGTATGACCATAGCAGCATTAAAGCAAACATTTATAACCTCATTGCAACATATTTATTCGCCAAACGAAATAGCTATACTTTTTGAAATGGTGTTAAAAAATACACTAGCAATTAAGAGAGTTGAAATTAACCAGCAAAAAGAAAAATTAATAGCTGAACCCGATTTATCCATTATAAATTCACAACTGGCAAAAATAGCCCAACATACACCTATTCAATATGTGCTGGGCGAAACATGGTTTTATCATTTACCATTTAAAGTTACTGAAGCAGTATTAATACCTAGGCCAGAAACGGAAGAATTAGTAGAATGGATTGTTACCAATTACAAACAACAAAGTGTAAACCAACCCTTACAGATACTAGACATTGGAACCGGAAGTGGATGTATGGCCATTAGCCTACAAAAACAATTGCCTTTAGCGACAGTATATGCCATTGACGTAAGTGACGAAGCCTTGCTGGTTGCAAAAGAAAATGCTGCATTGAACAACTGCGCAGTGATTTTTGAAAAATTAGATTTTTTACATACGGAACTTTGGAGCAAACTTCCCTTATTTGACATTATAGTAAGTAATCCACCCTATATACCAGCAAATGAAAAAGAAACAATGCCGAAAAATGTAACAGATTTTGAGCCTGGCCTAGCTTTGTTTGTACCAAACAACCATGCACAACTATTTTATGAAAAAATAGCTCAATTTGGTACAACCAATTTAAAAAAAGACGGAATCATTTATGTAGAAGCACATGAAAACTTTAGTGCTGCTACAGCCAATGTATTATTGAAATTGTACAAGGAGGTAGAAGTAAAAAAAGATATTTCAGGTAAAGACAGGATGATTAAAGCTACTCAGCTCCGCTGACAGTTGCCGAAGTGGTGGCGCCCAATCTTCTGGCAATTTTCATTACCTTAACTACTTCTCCCCAATTAGCAGAAGAATCAGCATTGATCACCACAGCAGGTTTAACGCTATCGCCTTCGTTTATATATTTACGTAGTGCACTTTCTAAAGAATCTACCATAATCTTTTTTGATCCTAC
>JAAFHG010000038.1 GCA_013297585.1 Chitinophagales bacterium | reverse complement strand
GTTTTTTAACTGCGTCATACCTATTAGCGCAAGCCAATCATTCGCTAGTTTCAATTGCCCATCGCTTGGTAAATGGTATAAGCCAATAGAATCGAAAAAGCCGCCGATAATCATTTGCAATAAGGTATGCCTTGTGCTAAACAAATCTGTCATAGCAGGGGTGAGGTAGCCAATTTTGTCTTTTATTTCCCACACGGTTTCGCCACTGCCTTTGCGCTTGCCAAACAAATACAAATCTTGCCCATAGGCTTTAGGGTTATCGCCATTAATCATGGTGAGCATGGTGGTTTTACCAGACCCATTTGGGCCAATGAGTTGCCAAAATTCACCTGCTTTGATGGTCCAATTGATATTACGAATAATGGCTCGCTCTTCATATTTTACCGTTACATTTTTAAATGCCACCAATATATCAGTAGCTATTTCGTAATGCTTTAAAGGAGGTGGTATACTGCCTGTAAAATGCGTGGTTTGTTTAGTTGCAGTATCGTTTAAAGCATAGGTGCTGGTAATAAAATCTAGTTTATCTAGCTTGCGTGTAGCCACTTGAATAATGGCAGTTTGATGTGCGATTGCTGTTAATTCATTACGCAGCATTTGCTGAGAAGCCACATCTAAATTGTCAAATGGATTATCTAGAATAATAAAATCTGGCTGTTGCGATAATAAGTAAGCCAATAATGCTTTTTTACGTTCACCGCTAGACATAGACTTTAATGTACGATTGGTATTTTTCAATACATCTGTATGTTCGTGGCGATCTTCTTCTTCTATAAAAGCATTTAAAGTAATGGTAGAAAATAGCAACCCTTTTTGCGTGTTAAATGCAGTAAAAGGTTCGGCCGAATGGCCTTGTAAAAATTGCTGTATAAAGCCTTGGTGATTAATGGTGTTGCTTACAAATATTGCCCAATGATTGATTGTTGTCTGAACCATGATTTAGTTTTTTGTCTCGCAGGTTTTTGTTTGCTCGCAGATAACGCAGAAATACGCCGAAATTTTTATTTGCTCGCAGATAACACAGAAGTACGCAGATTTTTACCTAAGTATTTATAAGCTTCTCTGCGATGATCAGCGACATCTGCGGGAGAAATTTTACCCGTAATTCTCTGCCAATTGTAGCTTCTTTATTCTAGCCACAATGGCGCCTTTGGTACGTTTAAAATGTTTTATCATATCGGTAATGTCTTTGCCTTTGCAAAATAGCTCAGTCAGTTCTTCATCTAGTTCAGCGGTCCAAGGTTGGTAAGCACCATTGTGTTTTTCTCTCACTAATTCTACTGAATAAGTTTTGCCTTTGGTGCTAGCAATATAAGGCGTCTTTTTAGTGTTTTGCGCTTTGGCTTTTTGTTTTTCTTCAGCCGATATTTTAGGTATCACATGTATTTGCGCCGCAGTCGGAAAATCAATAGGCATCAGCTCTTCAGGTATATGTAGCGAGTGTTTAGCTCTTGTAATAGCTACGTACAATAAGTTAATTTCTTCGTTGAGTTTGGTTTTATTAAGCGCTTCTTTTTTTGTATCAGCTAAGGTTTTTTCTAGCTTTTCTTCGTTAATAAAATCGTTGGCTAAATGGATAATATCGTATTCCATGCCTTTGCAGCGGTGCACTGTTGAGAAAATAATATCAGCCTTTTCTTTCTCATCGTTTGGTACATGTTTGTCTTTTATGGCTTTAATAATGCTGGGTATTTCATTGCCATATTCCTTCACTATTTCTACCATCATACCTAGTTGCATGTCTTTGGTTTTTTCAATGTACTCTTTTAGTTCTTCCATGTCTTTCATGGCCTTAATTAAATTGTCTCTAATCAAGTCTCGCTTGCCATTTTGTAAGTTCAGCACATCGTACAACGAAGCGCCTTCATCCGCATAAGTGTAAGAATTAATGTTGCCTTCGAAGTAAATATGTTTGATTTCTTTTTTCTCGGTTACGTATTCAATGGCTTTTAGCAATAAGCCTAAATTGGTTCTTGCTATTACCGCTACGGTTGCTTTTGCTTTACTCTTGCCTTTGCCGTTAATAGTTACAGGTTTGTGTGTGGCTAATTGTTCTTTCCATTGCAATACATCCACTGCTAAGTCTGCTATTGGCTGCGCAAAACGAAAACTTGTAGATAAATGATAGGTTGTAAAATCGGCTTTTTCAAGTGAGTTAACCGCATAGCGCCAACCATAAATTTGCTGATGTGTATCGCCTACAATCACTTTGGTAGCTGCTTGTTGTAAAAAAATAGCCAACATAGCTGGTGAAGCATCTTGACCTTCATCAAACAATATGTAATCGTAGCCAAGTTGAGGGTTGGCCAATTGAAATTTTTTCAAGTAAAAATCATGGGTAATCTCAATCTCGGCTTTATCCATTTTACCTAAAACAATTCTTGCTTGCTTTTCTATGTATTGATAATTGGCCGCTACAAATGTTCTAGCAACTGGGTCGGTAACAATATCATGGTAATTGAGTTCTTGCACCTTGCGTTTATCGCTATTGCAGAAGTAGGCAATAAATTTATTGATGTGATTGGCAATAATGTACTCAGCATGTTTTTCGCCGGTGGCTTGTAGGTTAAGTAGTTCGGCTATTTCGTTGGTTTTATAACCTTGTGAGCGAACTTTGTAATTGCTACGGTACACAATGTTTTTAAAAGCCAATGAATGTGCGGTTTCTACGGTTACGTTTGTCAAACCTTTTTCTGTAAACTTTTTAGTAGCTTCTAGCTTTACCGATTTATTAAAAGCCAAGTATAAAATGCGACTAGTGGCAGGTTTTGCCTTAGCGTAAGCAATAACGGTGGTAGTTTTTCCTGAACCTGCTACTGCGTTTATTTTTATATTACCTGTTGATTGAATAATGGCTGCTTGTTCTGCTGTCAGTTGCATATTGTCTAAAATTCAAATAAAAAAATTCCCGCTGATTGTCACAGAAAAATACAAAATATATCTGCGTTTATTTGTGTTATCTGCGGGTGAAACTATTTACAGATACGTAATGTTTAAAAAATCGCCAGTTTTTGCATTGGCAATATTGGTTTTTATGGTGATGCTTTCGCCAAAAACGAGAACATCAACTTCTTGAAAGCTGCCAAAATACCTTGTTGCGGTTACTTCGCCTTTAAACGAAGGCTCGTTACTGTTGGTGATAATGAAATGTTCTGGCCGTAAAAAAGTGTTGTTAGCAATGGCGTTGTCTTCTAAAATAGTGGCTAAAGACGCTGCTAGTTTGGTGCTAATGGTGTTGTATTTGCCAAATAAACCTGCGGTGTAAGCATTGGTTGGTTGTGTGTAAATGTGATAAGGCGTATCGTGCTGAATGATTGTTCCATCGTGCATAACGATAATATCATCGGCCCAAGAAAGCGTATCAAGTGGGTCGTGTGAAATAATGATGCAAGAAAGGTTTAGCTGCTCGCTTAGGTCTTTAATAACGTCTTTTAAAACGTTTTTGTGAATCATGTCAAGGTTAGAAAATGGCTCATCAAGCAACAATAATCTTGGTGCTGATATGATGAGTTTTGCTAAAGCCACACGTTGTTTTTCGCCGCCTGATAGTTCATCGGTGCGCCTTTTAAGTAAATGGTCTATGCGACACATTTTGTACAAAGCCTTGGCTTTTTCGTCTTTTTCGGCTTCTTCATCCCACAAAGGATTGGCGTAAATCAATACTTGTTCTACAGTTAAAAAATTGGGCAGTTCAAACTGCTGAGACAAGTAAGCAATGCCAGGATGGCCAGGAATTAACTCATACAAAGGTCCCATTACTTTTTTGCCTTCAAATAGTATTGTGCCACTATCTGGCTGTTCTAAGCCTGCTATAATTTTTAAAAGCGTCGATTTACCAGAGCCAGTTTCGCCAGCAATGGCTATTTTTTGGCCAATAGCTTGCGAAAAATTGGCTTTTTCTAGTTCAAAGCCCTTCTTATTTTTTTTTGAAATATCAGTAACACGTAACAAACTCATGGTAGCGAAATTAATGCAATGCGACGGTAACTTATTAATGAACTATTATTGGCATATTAGGCTAAATAACATTTCTTGTTGTTTTTGTTTTGTGGTGTATAGGCTTAAAGCGCCATAAACTTGTACACTTAATGTTAATATTTCTATAAAATTAGCCTCAATAGGTGTTATTAGTTTAATACGTATTTGGCAAAATCTTTATTTTTTAGTACATTTGCATTGTTTAAAATCTACAAGACGAATTAAAATGATTTAGATAAAGTGGATTTGATAAATAAAATTGTATAGATGAAGCCAAAAGAAGTGGTTGAGATTATTGAACCTAAAAAAATAATCGTTGGTAATAAAAAAGCACCAATAACAATAACAGAGTTTGTAGACTACGAAAGCGATGAGTGTGCAAAAGTAAACGAAGTGGTTGCTGCCTTATTAGAAACATATCCTGATAAAGTTAACTTAAATATTCGTCATTTTCCTTTATTAAAAATTCATCAAAAAGCGCACAAAGCTGCCGAAGCTGCCATTGCTATTGGACAAGAAAGTGGCGAATTGCTATGGGAAATGCATAAAGAACTGTTCAGAAATAGAAAAAACTTGGGTATTATAAGCTTAAAATCTTATGCAAAAGAGATTGGTACTGCTAATAAAAAGTTTTTGGAAGATATTATAAATGGTACTTATGGTTGGACGGTTCAAGATGACCTTAATGAAGGTATTAAAATGGGCGTAACTACTGTGCCTACTTTCTTTATTAATGGCGTTTTGTTTGATAAAGAACCAACTTTAAAAAACCTAAGTGCACATATTGCTAGTTTATCTGATAAAGGTGGCGACAAAAAGAAAGTAGAAGTTAAGAAAGCAAAAGTTGCTGCGGTAACTGAATAATTTGATAGAATAATTTTTTAAAAAGCTGATACATTAAAGCCCTTGGGTATAGATGTTATCAGCTTTTTTGTGTAGTCACTTGAAGGGTTGCTGTACACTTGTTCTGCATTACCTATTTCTTCAATTTTGCCTTTGTTCATTACCATAATTCTATCGCTGATATAACGCACTACCGATAAATCATGCGAAATAAAAATGGCAGTAAAGCCAAAATCTTTCTTCAAATCGTTGAGTAAATTAAGTACTTGCGCCTGAACACTTACATCTAAAGCACTCACACTTTCATCGCATACAATAAAGCTAGGTTGCAAGGCCAAAGCTCTAGCAATTACAATGCGTTGCCGCTGACCACCACTAAATTCATGTGGGTATCTATTATAATGGTCTGCACTAAGACTCACTTTTTCCAATAGTTCAATCACTTTTTCTTTTCTTGCTTTTGCAGATGTAATGATATTGTGTACTTTCAAAGGCTCAGCAATAGCTTCGCCAATAGTCATGCGTGGATTAAGCGATGAATATGGATCTTGGAAAATAATCTGCATATCCTTACGCAAAGTTTTTAGTTTGGCATTTGTAGTTTGCAGTAAATCTTCGCCTTTGTAGTTTATTGTGCCACTTGTTGCATTTATTAAACGCAAGATTGCTCTACCCAAGGTACTTTTACCGCAACCACTTTCGCCTACCAAACCCAAAGTTTCGCCTTCAATTACATCAAAGCTCACATCATCAACTGCTTTGTTGTATTCTAGTACCTTACCTAAAAACGTTTTTTTTGCAGGAAAATAGACTTTGAGGTTTTTGACACTTAGAAGCGTCGATGGTTGAAACTCTTTAGCAGTCGTTAATCGTAAATCGTTAGTCGTAAGTGGGCTAGCGATTATCGATTGACGATTAACGTTTTCTTCTCTAATAAAATCACTCACTACAGGCAAGCGTTCGCCTTTTTTATGCAAAATAGGTCTACAAGCTAGTAATGCTTTTGTGTAAGTATGTTGCGCATTGGTGAAAATATTGGCTACGGTATTTTCTTCTACAATATTGCCTTTGTACAAAACCACCACTCTGTCAGCAATTTCTGCAACTACACCAAGATCATGTGTAATAAAAATAATACCCATTTGTGTTTGCTGCTGTAGTTGTTTTAGTAGCTGCAATACATTTTTTTGTACGGTTACATCCAGCGCTGTTGTTGGCTCATCGCAAATGAGTAAATCAGGCTCACAACTCATGGCCATTGCAATCATTACTCGCTGTTTTTGCCCACCACTTATTTGGTGAGGATAACGGTTAAACAACGCTTCAGGTTTTGGTAATTGTACTTGATTAAACAGTGCAATTGTTTTGTTTTTTGCAGCTTCTTTGGTAATGGTTTGATGTAGTAAAATTGCTTCCATTACTTGGTCACCACAAGTGAGTACAGGGTTTAAAGACGTCATTGGCTCTTGAAAAATCATTGCCACTTTGTTGCCTCTAATTTTTGTTAGTTCATATCTTGGTAGTTTTAAAATATCAACCGTTTCACCATTAGTGGTTAGTAAAATTTCGCCGTTATTGTACTTAATTGGTGGTGAAGGAATGAGTTGCAAAATAGATAATGAAGTAACAGATTTGCCAGAACCACTTTCGCCAACAATAGCTACTATCTCACCTTTGTTGACTGTAATATTAATGTCGGTTAAAGCCTTGCTGCTATTACCATTGGCTTCAAAACTGATGTTGAGATTCTTTATTTGTAAAAGAGGTTGGCTCATACTTGTAGATGGGTTAATTTGCTACTTGCGAATAATCTATAGTAGTTTCAATCCTTTGATAAACTTGTAGTCTGCTTGATCATAAGTGAGTAACGAAAATCTCATTTCAATGGTTGTAGCTGCAATTAATGCATCTGGTAAATACAAACTTTTTGCATTAGTATTATATTCTTTTAAAAACCTCTTTGCGTGTATGTAAATTTCGTGACTGATTTTTATTTTGTCAAATGCATTGAGAATAGCCTCAGCTTGTTGCTTTTGCAACTTTGTTCTAGCGCCTACTAGTAGTTCAAGTTCTGTAATAATTGATACAAAGCCATTGCGTTGATAAGTCTGCAAGTATTTTCCTGCCTCAACATTACCTCGCAATGCACTGATAAAAATATTGGTATCTATTATTACCATGCTAACTGATCTTTTCTTTTAGAAGTGTTTCTAACTGATTGCGCATAAATTTTTACATTTTTCCAAGTACCAAATAATTTTGAAATATCTGCATTTGGTGTGGTAGCTGGTATAATATTGTTATAAATAGGCTTTTCATTCACTTCTTTTTTTGATTTTGTGATGTTCTTTACTTCTACAAAATCTAACTGCTTTAAGAAGTTAATAAAGGTCGTTGCCTTTTTTTCTTTAATTATTAATTCTACAGTTTTCATGTCTCAAATATAATTGAATATTGACCAAAAAATTGCGATTGTAATAATTGGGTTTAGGTTATGTATTCAAATTTGCTACTTTCGTACACAAAGGAAATGGTGTCTTCCTACTCAACCGTCGCTTCTTACGCAAGCACTAATGACGCCTACAAATAGTCTCAATTTCTGTAATCAATATCTATTTGTAGTATGACAAGTTTTCTAAAAAATAAGCAAATTGCTAAAGGTGTTTCCTTGCTGCGTTTATCAGCTTTTATTATACCCTTAGCTATCGTAATTGGCCTTATGGTTGCCTTTTTTTTATGGCTGCTAGAGGTAGTAACGAATGTAAGATGGGAACATGAATGGTTATTATTCTTATTGCCATTAGCAGGTGTAGTAATTGTATGGCTATACAAAACATTTGGCAAAAACAGCGATAAAGGCAATAACCTGATAATAGATGAAATTCATAAGCCTGATGGTGGCATACCTTTTAGAATGATGCCTTTAGTATTGTTAACTACCATTATTACGCATTTGTTTGGTGGCTCGGCTGGTAGAGAAGGTACGGCGGTACAAATGGGTGGAAGCACTGCAGCTTTATTTGCTAAATGGCTAAAATTAAATGACACAGATAAGCGAATATTATTGCTCTGCGGTATGTCTGCTGGCTTTGGTGCTGTGTTTGGTACACCCGTTGCTGGTGCTGTGTTTGCCATAGAAGTAATTGCTATTGGCAGCATTAAATACGATGCCATTTTGCCTTGCTTGCTTGCCGGTATAGTTGCAGATATTACTTGCTCGTATTGTGGTATTCATCACACACATTATACTATTGGTTTTACTGATACAAGTACCCGTTTGTTTCCTTTTTTACCTGTTGATTTAGGGCTGATTATCAAAGTGGCTTTTGCTGGTTGCTTGTTTGGGCTTACTGCATTTGCATTTGCAAAAACTACGCATACCATTAAGCAAAAGAGCAGTCAGTTTGTTACGCAAAAGTTATTGATTCCTGTAATTGGTGGTGCATTGGTTATTGCTATCAGTTATGCATTGGGCACGTTTGATTATTTAGGGCTTGGTGTTACAAACCCTAACGATGGTGTGAGTATTGTTTCTGCTTTTAACAGCGGTGGCGTTACCAATTTTAGTTGGCTTTGGAAATTGTTATTAACGGCTATTACACTAGGTATGGGCTTTAAAGGTGGTGAAGTAACGCCGCTCTTTTTTATTGGAGCAGCATTGGGCAATGTATTGGCTACTTATTCTGGCAGCCCGGTTGATTTATTTGCTGGGCTTGGTTTTATTGCTGTGTTTGCAGGTGCTACCAATACCCCTTTGGCTTGCACCATTATGGGGGTTGAATTATTTGGTGGCGAAAACGTGCTATACTTTGCTATTGCTTGCTTTGCAGCTTATTATTGTAGTGGTCATAAAGGCATTTACAGTGCGCAGCGAGTGGCGGTTAATAAGTATGGTATTAATTAAAACTTAAAACGGCATTCAATTAAGGCAAATCTTGGTAAAATGCGAGTTTCTGAAAACTGAGTTATTACATCGCTTCTATTGCCAGAATAAACTACATCTTGATTTAATAAATTTACAATGCCAAGTTTTGCTTCAAGTTTATTAGGCACTATCGAATACCAAATATTCGCATTTACGAAGTAATAGTTTTTGGTATCTACAGCATAATTGGTATTGAAATAATTTGCTTTAATGCCCACAGATAACTTCTTACTTAACACACTCGTAACATCAATAAATGGATTTAATTGGTAGCTACTTTTTTTGCTTAGTATATCTTTATTTATTCTGTAATCTACCCCAAGGTTTACATTAATGTTGTCTTTTATGGTTGGGCGTAGCGACAAAAAGCAGTTATAACTAAAATTTTCACTACTTAATATATCATTATTAACTTCTATGGGGTTTGCAAACCAAGAGAAGGAATTTTTTAACGTGAAAGCTGTATTAATTGAATATAGGTATTTATCAAGCTTTAAATAGATGTTTGAATTAACTTGGGGTGTTGCAATAAAACGATTGGTGTATGTATCAAAATCTTTAGTAAATGCAACATTGCTAACATTGCTTTTAAGCTGAATTGAATGAAAATACGATGCTACAAAAAAGGTTGCTTTAGTAATATCTCTATACAAATAGCTAAATGAAGTACGTAGATTATTGATGTTGTTAATGCTTGGTATATTTTTATTAAAGCTTCTGTACGAGCTAAGAACAGAATTGTCAAATAAGGCTGAAAGGTCTTGCAAATTGCTGTTATAACTGCCGTTATAACTTATAGTACTTTTAGAGTTAATGCTGTAAGCAATATTAAGCTTTGGTACAAGTTGTACATTTTCCTGTTTTACTTTGCTCATTTCAGACTGATTATTAAATTGCGAATATTGCACACCTAAATCTAGTAAAATATCTATTTTTTTTATTTTAAAGCCAGTGTTATAGTTTAATAAGAGTTTATTACCGCTTGTTGCAATAGAATTTTGAAATTGAGGCAGAAATAGATGTAATCCTACATCAGATTTTATATCTAAGTTAGATGTAAAATTTGAATGAAAGTAGGTATTATTTATGCTTAAAATATTTACAGCCCTTTTTTTAGACTTAAAAAGATATTTTACTTCACCTTTAATGTAATCTATATTATTCTCAGTTTGTTGTAATTGTTCAGCGGTAGAAATAGTATCAAGTTTTCTAGTAACGTTTTGCGCCACATTATAAAATTGATGTTTACTGTCAAAAGAATATTGTAACCCAATTTCAAATGCTTTTGTAGAATCTAACCTGTAAGTGATAAAGGAACTAGCACCTAGTCGCTTATATTGAGCGTTTTGGTTTGATTGATAACTGATATTTGATGTTATGGTATCAAACTCGTTATAATTTTTAAATACCAATGTGCCAGCAGTAATTATTTGAATTTTCTTAGACAAATATTTATATTGCAAATTATTATTACTATTAAAAGGCGAATATTTTTTTTCTAATTTCTCGTTATAGGAAAACTGTGGTTTAATATTATTTATAATGGCATTTTGCTGATTTTTTGTAATATCATCTTTGTATGCATCAGTAAATATTTTGAGTGTTGATTTTGGATTAAATCTTACTGTATTATTTATTACCGCCAAGCGTGAAGCATTAAATAATGTGCTATTTGCAACGTTGCTATTAGTAGTAAATTCAGATTTTGTAAATAAGCCATTTTCATAAATGTAATTTGGCATTAACGTATTGTCAAATTCATAATCTCTATTTTCAGAAGATCTATCAGTAGTTGTAATTTCTTCATAAGGGCTTTGCCCTAAATTGTTGGCGTTTAAAAGTATTAGTGTTTTTAATTTTGCTTTTAAGGCAAATAAATTGCCAGATATGCCATATTTATCCTCTATACCAACGCTTGGTTTTGCTTCGCCAAATACATTTATTTTATTGCTATTTTTAAGCTTTAAGTTCATTACCTGCTTTCTACTGTTAGATAAGCCTTTTAAAACAGGATTACTATTGTATTTGTCTATCATGTCAACCTTGTCTACCATGTCAGGGTTGATGTTTTTCGATATCAGCTTATAATTTTTAGCTAGTTGGTCGCCTTCAATTAAAATGTCTTCAATAGGTTTATTATTATATAAAATAGTGCCATTGGCATCAATATCAAAACCTGGCATTTTTTTTAAAACATCTTCTAAATTAGCATCTAGTCTATTTTTAAATGCACCTACTGTAAAGCTTGTTGTATCGCCATGTTGTGTTATGGGTTTATTTTTAACAATTACTTCCGATAAGGTTGCTAGATTTTGATGCTTGATAATATTGCCTACATCTACTGTAGGTGATTTAGCAACAAAAGATGAAATTGTATTATGGTAACCAATTATTTTAGTAGCTACACTTATTGGTAGCTTATTGATACTATCATTTGCGTAGCAAATTTTTTGCTTAAAAAAGCCTTGGTTATTGGTAATAGCAAATTTTGTATGCCCTAAAAAAGTTATTTCTACAATGGTAGATGGCAGAGGGTTGTAGCTTGTATCTACAACCTTGCCAGTAATTTCTACACAAAACTGTGCATGGCTATTTAAAGCCATTAAACAAAAAAGCAGAAATGTAATGGGTTTTAAAAACAAATTATTTATTTAACTATGTAATTAATCTTTTCTTTTTTCAATAAGGTACAAGGCGCTCGTTGTTTTAACGGTGGGATCTAAGCCTGATTTATCAAATCCTTCTTGACTGCTTATCATTGTTTCAACAGATTTCAAATGTTTTTTGTATTCGTTGTTTTTAAAACTAAAATATTCATCAAGACTTATTTTAGTACCCACATTATAAAACGAACTTACCCTTTCGGTTGTAGGGTACTCAATACTTTCAACATAAATTTTTACTTGATTTTTTGCATCGTATATATCCATTACTAAGCCTGGCAAGCCATAAAACTTCCAAGGTGCATCTATTATAGGTATGTCAGTAGTAAACCAAGCCGTATAGTCTCGCCCTCTAAAATGTGTGTTGGCTTTTATACACTTATAACTTTTTATCATTTTAGTATCGTCAGTAATTATCCAATTTATTTGTGGGGCTTTCTCTTGTGTAATTACATATTCATTGGTCATTTTTTCTCTTACAAAAATGGAATCATTAGTTTTATTATGAAAAACCATGTTACCTGCGCTATCATACAAAATACCCATTTTTATTTTTCCAGAGCTTTCTACTTTATTAGTTATTAGATCTTCTATTTTAACTTGTTTTTCATTGGTAGTGTTAATTGTATTTATAGGTTTTTTAAAAAAATTATATTTAGATTCTTTGTTATTTCCTATTAAAATTGCTTCGGCACCAATGGTATCTCGTAACACTTGATTTGTATCTATTTGTATACAATGCCTATAAATAATTTTATAATTCTTTGTTTGAGCGATAATGGTAGAAAAAGAAAATAATCCTAAAATGAGTAATGTATTTAGTCTGTTCATAATAGTTAATTAGCTAGATAACTAATTGATACTTTTTTCAATACCATAAAGTATATTTCTAGTTACTGGCTTCGGTTTGTATGTAGTATTTTCTATACCCGGTTGACTATCAACCATTATTTGAATATTTTTTATTTTTTTACCAAATTCAAAGTTTCTGTACTCTAGGTACTCTTGTAAAGTAACCTTAATGCCGGTTGCGTAAAAATTATTAACAATGTCTTTAGATGGATATTCAATGCTTTCAGCATAAATCTTCACTTGGTTTTTGTTATCGTATATATCTAAAATTAAACCTGGTAAGCCGTTTAATTTCCATGGTGCGGCAATAATTGGTACATCGGTAGTAAACCAAGCTGTATAATCTCTACCTCTAAAATATGTAGTGGCTTTATAGCATTTGTAATTCTTTATCAACCTTGTCTCGTCTGTGATATTCCAGTTAATTTGTGGCATTTTTTCAGTAAATACAACATATTCTTCAATCATTTTTTCTCTTGTATAAATAGTGTCTTTTTCTTTATCATAATATACAATGTCGCCAATACTATCTATTGCTTTATTAGGTTTTACTTTAAACTGTCCTGTCATTTTTCCATCCTCGGTTTTAGGCACCATTTTTAATGGATCAGCAAACACTCTATTTAGTAATTCATTTTCAGTTAGTAGGGTATCTTTTTGTTTTGATTTAATGAGTTTGTGTAAGCTGTAATTAGTAGCTTTATTATTGCCAATTAAAATGGCCTCACTACCAATGGTATCTTTCAACACTTTCGCTGTATCAATTTGTATACAATGCCTGTATATTATTTTAAAGTTTTGAGGCTGCGCAAATACAGATACTGAAATGGTTAAAGCGCAGATTATTATTAAAGCGATTTTTTTATTCATAAATAATTTATTTTTTCAAAAAAGTAAGTAAAGAAAACAGGTTTTAATTTTCTAGCAGTTATTTCCGCCAATCGGTTTAACCTCAAAACAATCAATCAATACAGATATTGTTATTTCTATAGTGTCAGTTTCTACATCATATGTAATTGATTTGATACTAACTATGGCATAACATTTTATTTCGTCTTTTTCTACATTTGTATAAGACTGTTTAACCGCTTCAATAATTTGATCAACTGTTTTACCTTCTTTTAATTTTATTTTGAATGACTTCTCTATCGTGACATTTGTATTGCAAATTCTGTTTTGAGACATTTTTGCAGCAAAAATGTTGTTGCCAATTGCTGTTACACTTAACAGCAATGCGAATAAAATGAATTTTTTCATGGTTCTTTTTTTTAATTGTTAAAGTTTGTTTTATTGTACTGTATTCTTTACTTACAGCCATAAAACTATCTGTACAATTACACACTAAAAATACGGGTTAGCCCTGTATTTTAATTATTCTACATAATTTTAACGGTTTATATACTACTTTTTAACAAAATTCAGGGCTAGCCCGTATACTTTTGCATTTAAAAAAAGTTATTTTTGTTGTATACTCAATTACAACACGTAAAATTATATGATAAAAATAATGGTGGTAGATGATAATAGCTATCAGCTACAACAAATTGTAAAAATCATTAACCAAATTGCTGGTTTTAAGGTAATTACTGAAGCTAAAGATGGTGCAGAGGCTATTAGGTATCTAGCCAATTCTAACAATTTGCCGGATGTAATTATTTTAGATATAGAGATGCGTCCAATAGATGGCGTAACCACCATGGATTACATAAACGAGCATTTTTCTGCAATAAAAGTAATTGGTTTTAGTAGTCATTTTAAAGGGCATGTTATCAGCGATATGTTTGCCTGCGGTGCTATGGGATATTTGTACAAAGGCGAAGTAATTGAAACACCTTTTGCAAAACAGAATGGGATTCCTATTTATAAAACAAAAGAAGGCAGGGGGCTATTAGAAGTAGCACTAGAAAGTGTAGTGCATAACATACCATATGTAGATGAACGGATGGATTTCGATATTAACTCACGAACGCATTTAATGAATGAAAGACAATCATTAAAAAATGAATTAGGTAAAAAATATAGATTAACTAAAAAGCAAAAAGAAATAATTGGTTTAAACATGTTTGAAGTAGATTATAAAACTATTGCAACAATTACCAATTCTTCGCCTAGAACTGTAGAAGCTACTGTAAATGGCCTATCTAAAAAGTTTGGCGTTAATAAAGGTAAAGAAGGTGTTATGGCTTTTTGTATGCGCTTTGGTGCTTCAATTATTGCAAGGTTAGCAGACTAGTTTTCAATTACCTCTTAACAATTTTTACATTCCCTTTGGTTTTCATGAAAGCCTTTGCACTACATTTGCTGCCTCAATATATTAACGCTTGTTAGTTTTATTGACGGTCGCTAAATTATCTTCTATGATGCACAAATATTGGTGGAAAATTCTCACTGTTATTCTTCTATTATACGTAGGTTCTTATGGCTTTTTAGTGCAAGTGCCTAATCCACCTGGTGTACCATTACAGCAAAGTATTCGCAACTTATTTTTTCACGTTCCTATGTGGATTGGTATGATGGTGCTATTGGGTATATCGGTTGTTTATGCTATCATGTATTTAAGAAATCCATCTGTTAAAAACGATATTTACGCTACCGCTTATGCCACCACTGGCACTACATTTGGCTTTTTAGGTATTGTTACAGGTGCGGTTTGGGCCAATTATCAATGGGGGCAACCTTGGAGCGGCGACCCAAAACAAAACGGTGCAGCCATAGCCATACTTATTTACTTAGCGTATTTTGTATTGCGTGGTAGCATGACGGATGATGAAAAACGAGCTAGAATTAGTGCCGTTTTCAACATTTTTGCCTTTTTTATGCTGTTTCCAACCTTATGGATTTTGCCGCGGCTTACACAATCGCTGCACCCGGGTGGGCAAGGCAGCGAGGGCAACCCAGGCTTAAACCCAAAAGATTCTACCATGGCTATGCGCAGCGTTATGTACCCAGCTTTTATTGGTTGGACGCTCTTGGGTGTTTGGATTACCACACTAAAAATTAGAACCCAATTATTAATCGAGAAAAATTTATCATATGAATAAATTACAACGTATTGGTGCTGTAATGGCGCTGGCTTTTATCACCGTTTTTGCCCATGCACAAACACCCGATAACAACGATGTGATGCGCAGTAACGGTAAAATTTATGTGGTAATGGCGGTGGTAATAATCATCATGATTGGCTTTTTTATCTACCTTATTAGTGTAGATAGAAAGCTGCGTAAATTGGAGAAACAATCCTAGTTCTTTTTTTATTATGAAACCAGCTTAGTTACTACTATTTAGCGCCTGTTGCGTCGCACACTGGAGCGTTTAGTGCTTTATTCAGCTTTTTGGTATTGTAAATGCTTCCCCTGAAAGTTCTAGGGGTTTTCTAAAGCTGCTCTACGAAGTCTCTGACTTCGTAGCTAATATGTTTAAACGAGTCTGAGACTCTAAAGAACATAAGAAATACGAAGTCAGAGACTTCGTAGAGCATTCTGCAATAGCTACTAGGTGGGCAAAGCTGAAAAGCGATAAGAACGATGCAGTGTTCCGATAGCTATCGGAACACACAACCGCAGCTTGGCTATAGCTAACCGCTAGTAACATAATATCACTACTTTTTTTATAACGATTGCTATATTTAATTATTAAAATTCAAAAGTCATGTTAGAAGCAAATTATAGCTTTTTCCACAGCGTGGAACAAAGTTTTGACAAGGCAGCAAAATTTACCAAGTGGGAAAAAGGCTTGCTAGAACAGATAAAAGCCTGTAACAGTATTTACAGCATGAAGTTTCCTGTAAAAATGGATGACGGTAGAATAGAGGTGATAGAAGCTTACCGTGTGCAACATAGTCAGCATAAAACGCCTTGTAAAGGTGGTATTCGTTTTAGCATGGCTGTAAACCAAGACGAGGTAATGGCGCTTGCAAGTTTAATGACTTACAAATGTGCTATTGT
>JAAFHG010000560.1 GCA_013297585.1 Chitinophagales bacterium | reverse complement strand
ATAAAACTCAAATTGAGGCAATGGGAACAAATGCTCAATATTTTTTAAATCACCTGTAATTAAATTATCCATACCAATTACATGGTAACCTTCATTTATAAAACGGTCGCATAAATGCGAACCTAAGAATCCAGCAGCACCTGTAACTAATACACGCTTGCGCTTAGAGCCGCCCCCAACCCCTAAAGGGGCGTTAAAATCATTGATAGTATTTTCAGCAGTCATTTTATTAAGTTTTTATGAGTTATTAGGATAACGTTTTGGGTTATATATTTTGAATTATAAGTTATAAATTTTGAGTTATAAACTATGAATCACCTCAACTTTCTTCCCTTTCCCAATTCCCCTTTAGGGGCAGGGGGTTTACGGTCTACCCACACTTTCATAATGGTAACCTAAGGTTTTCATTTGTAGCTTATCAAATAAATTTCTACCATCAAATACTACTTTGGCATTAAGCTTACTTTCAATAATTTCAAAATCTGGCGTTCTAAATTCTGACCACTCGGTGGCTATTATCAAGGCATCTGCATTATCTAAGCAACTATATTGATTTTCTACAAAGCCAATTTTATCGCCTACAACCGCTTTTACATTTGGCATCGCTTCGGGGTCGTATGCTGTTACAGTGGCGCCTGCTGCTACCAACGCATCTATTATGTACAAAGCCGGTGCTTCACGTATATCATCAGTATTTGGTTTAAAAGCTAGCCCCCACAAAGCAAAGTGTTTACCAGAAATATCATCATTAAAATAAGTTTTTATTTTAGGTAGCAAATGCAACTTCTGAGCCTCGTTTACATCTTCTACTGCTTTGAGTATCTGAAAATCATAGCCTACTTCTTCTGATGATTTAATTAGCGCTTGTACATCTTTAGGAAAACAGTTACCGCCATAGCCAATGCCAGGAAATAAAAAGCGTTTACCTATTCGGTTATCGCTTCCCATGCCTTTACGTACCATATCCACATCAGCACCCAAGCGCTCACACAATTGCGCAATCTCATTCATAAACGAAATCTTAGTCGCCAAAAATGAGTTAGCAGCATATTTGGTTAGTTCAGCGCTTTTTTCATCCATAAAAATCACTGGGTTACCTTGGCGTACATATGGCGCATACAATTCTGCCATTACTTGTCTAGCACGGTCGCTATTTACCCCAATTACTACCCTGTCTGGCTTCATAAAGTCTTCTACGGCCACACCTTCACGTAAAAACTCTGGGTTACTTACCACATCAAATTCACCTTTGTAGTTAGCAGCAATGGCAGCATGTACTTTTGCTGCAGTACCCACTGGCACAGTGCTTTTATCTACTATTACTTTATAATCTGTTAATATATTTCCCAAATCTTTGGCTACTCCCAATACATATTTTAGGTCTGCACTACCATCTGCACCGGGTGGTGTAGGCAATGCTAAGAAAATAATTGCCGCATCCTTTATACCCTCTGCAAGTGATGTGGTAAAGGTTAAACGCCCTTCATTTAGATTTCTTAGAAATATTTTTTCTAAGCCAGGTTCGTAAATGGTAATTTTACCACTTGATAGCTTGTCTACTTTACGTTGGTCAATGTCTATACAAGTTACTTTATTACCAGTTTCTGCAAAACAAGTGCCCGAAACCAAGCCTACATAGCCTGTACCTACAACAGCAATTTTCATGAGAATATAATTTATTTTTTATGAACTTATTTATATTTATCAATTTGGCCCATATCGTTAATAAAAGTGTCTATAACAGATGTTTTATTTAAGTAACTGTTGGCATAT
The DNA here is from genome assembly GCA_013297585.1 of Chitinophagales bacterium. Taxonomy (GTDB): domain Bacteria; phylum Bacteroidota; class Bacteroidia; order Chitinophagales; family Chitinophagaceae; genus Parasediminibacterium. Next base: position 759 of record JAAFHG010000560.1, on the reverse strand, counting down.
TTGCTAGCATTTTCTGAAATTTTAGAAACTTCGCCATCGCTCAACCGATCCAAATTTATAATAGCCTCTTCAAAAGCTATGATGTTTTCAGGCTGTATCAGCACACCCATTTGATGTGTATCTATCACATCATACAAAGTAGTACCTTTTACTGCGGTTACAATGCTTAAGCCACCCACAGCTAATATATTGGTTAATTTCGAAGGTAATAATAAATCACCAGCACTTTGCTTTTGTATTACTAGGTGGCAGTAGCTATAATTTAATAATTGATTAAATATAGGTATTGGCTGCAAATCAATAAATAAAATATTAGTAATAACTTTATCTGCAACTTCTTGTTTTAGTCTTTCTCTATATGGGCCACTACCAGAAATTACAAAAACCACATCTTCACACTGCTTTGCTACATTAGGGGCTACTGCCAAAATAATCTCTAAACCCTGTTTCTCACCTATAGCACCCGAATAAAAAAACACTTTCTTATTTAACGGAATACCCAAACTTGCAATAACAGCCAAGTCTGGTTTTGTTATAAATATCCTAGAATTATCTACCCAATTGGGAAACAATACAACTTGTTTTAAGCTCGTTTTTTTATCCAAAATCTTTTGTTGCATACCTGTTGATATAGTAGAAACGATAGTGGCTTTGTTTAAAATAAAGCGTTCTATATTAACGAGTAAGCGTTGCAGCCAGCCCTGTTTAATAATTTGTAAATCAATAGCTGCATCTATTTGCAAATCTTGAATATGGTAC
>JAAFHG010000275.1 GCA_013297585.1 Chitinophagales bacterium | reverse complement strand
AAGCTTAATTACAATTTATCTAACACATGGTCTACTATGCCATAAGCTTTCGCTTCTTCAGCATTCATCCAGTAGTCACGGTCAAAATCTTTCATAATTTGCTCTACGGTTTTACCACAGTTTTCAGCCAAAATCTTCGCACCAATCTCTTTGGTCTTTCTTATTTGTTCTGCCTGAATTTCAATATCAGCCTGCGTTGCCTGAAAATAACCACCAATACTTGGTTGGTGTATCATCACTTCGCCATGCGGATAAATGTAGCGCTTGCCTTTGGTGCCAACACTTAATAAAATTGAACCCATACTAGCTGCTAAACCCATGCAAATAGTACTTACTGGGCTGCTAATTAGCTTAATAGTATCGTACAACACCATACCACTTGTAACCACACCGCCTGGGCTATTAATAAATAATTTAATTTCTTCACCGGGCTTATCAGCTTCTAGCAATAACAATTTAGACACTGCTTCTCTCACCGTTTTATCGTCTACAACACCCCAAAAATAGATGGCACGTTTCTCAAAAAACATTTTCTCCATCTTCTTTATCATCACAGGCCCTACTTGCTCGTTTTGCTTGTCATCTTTTGGCTTTTCGTCTTCTTCCTCTTCCATCAAAAATGGATTCATATGTTTATATTGTATCATGTTTTATGATTTTTACCCTATTAAGGCTTTAAAAATATTGTTGTTATCAGCTGTTGATTTTCAATATAGCTATTGTGTAGCTTGTGCTGAGCTTGCGAAGCATCACACTTGTACGTTCTGTTCGCTATTCAGCTTTATCTAAGCGTATTTATTAAACACAAAGTTTTTCGCAAAGCACACAAAGCTTGTAACTTGTTACTTGCATCTTATAACTTGTTTACTAGCCTTGTAAAGCCGCCGCTTTTCTAGGATTGGTAAACAAAACCTCATCTACCAAACCAAATTCTTTGGCTTCAGTAGCGGTTAACCAAAAGTCACGTTCGCTATGTTTAGAAATTTCATCTACCGTTTTACCAGTATGCGATGCTGTAATTTCGTACAACTCTTGCTTAAGCTTTTTAATTTCTCTTGCAGTAATTTCTATATCACTCGCTTGACCACCAATAGCACCGCTTGGTTGGTGCATCATTATGCGACTGTGTTTTAGTGCGGTACGTTTACCTTTTACACCAGCGCACAACAATATTTGCCCCATACTTGCAGCTATACCTGTACAAATAGTGCTTACATCTGGGCTTATAAACTGCATCGTATCATAAACGCCTAAACCAGCATAAACGCTGCCTCCTGGGCTGTTAATGTACATTTGAATATCACGAGTTCTATCTACGCTTTCCATAAATAACAACTGCGCTGTGATAATATTTGCCACATAATCGTTAATGCCTTCCCCCAAAAAAATAATTCTATCCATCATCAATCGGCTGAATACATCCATTTGTGCAATATTCAGTGGACGTTCTTCAATAATGTATGGTGTAAGATTGGTGGGGTTAAAATGTGTTTGGTAATTGTGCAGTGTAGCACTGCTTATGCCCTGATCTTTCACGGCATATTTTTCAAATTCTTTTCCAAAATTCATCTGTTACTATTTATTGTTTTCAATGGTCAGATAGTATATCCTTTGCGGGATATTTCATCTGCTAATATTTTGCGTTGAAGTTATGAGATTTGAGGTTTCAAATATTATGCATTTATTTTTTTACAGAAAACTTGGCGTAATAAAGTGAACAGAACACAGATTATCATGATTTTCAAGATACGATGTGCTGTAAAAAACAAAAAAGCTCACAGACAATATTGCTGTGAGCTTTGTATTCTTAGCGTTCTTTGTGTGAACTAGCTTTAATTAGTGATGGTGATGGTGTAATTTTTTTGCAAAATCTTCTGCACTGATTGCTTCTTCTTTAGCAGAAACTGCTGTTTCTAAAGCTGCAAATAATTTTTCAGTGCCTATACGTTGGTAGCTATCTTCTACAAATTTCTTGTCTTGCATCATGCGGTTAGCATAGTCATCAACCCATTGGTTGTTCTCACCTAGCATATTCATTTGCCCACCCATATATTGGAACAATTGCAGTTTTGCAAATTCCTTAATATCATCTGGTAACACTTCAATTTTATTGTCTTCCATTAGTTTAGAGCTAATTAAAGTCCATTTTAACTGATTGCTAAAAGTTGGGTATTCAGCTTCTGCTTCATCAGCAGTTTTTGGTTTTTCGCCACCAACTTGCAACCAACGTTTCAAGAATGGTTCAGGAAACTGCATGGTTGTATTATCAAGCAACGCATGATAAATTTGGTCACTTACTTGGTTACGGCTTTGCGCATCATAATAAACAGAAATATCTTCTTTTACAGCAGCACGCAATTCTTCTTCAGTTTTAACTTCTTTAGACGGGTAAGCAGCAGCATAAAACTCATCATTCATATCGGCTTTTTCTACAAAACCTATTTTAGTGATGGTCATTTTGAAGTTTTTATCAGCACTTGCAGCTTCATTTTTATCTAAGCCCAAATCTTCTAAAATAGCAGCACGTTCAGTATCGCCAAAGGCTGTAGCAAGATGTACGTTTACTACGTCATCTACTTTTAAACCAAGAATATTCTTCTTAAAATCGTCAGTAAAGTATTTTACCAAAACGCTGTTTGCTTTATTAATGCCACCTTCAGGTACATTACCGTCAGCATCAACTTGTGTAAATGTTACGTTTAAAACTTCTTCATCACGAGACACTGTTTCAGGTTCAGTCATTTTGCCAAAACGAGTTTGTAAACGAGCCACTTCGTCGTTTATCATTTCGTCAGTAACATCAATTTTGTATTTGGTAACAGTAACACCAGCAACATTTACATCAAAAGGAGGTTTTAAACCAATTTCAAAAGTAAAAGTGTAATCTGTTGGCTTGTTGCAATCTAATTGTCTAGCATCACTATCAACTGGCAAAGGCTGAGCAAAGATTTCCAGTTTTTCTACAAACATGTAGCTGTTCATTTCCTTTTCAACTGTTTTCAAAACTTCGTCTTGAAAAACACTTGCACCATACATTTTGCGAATTAAGCCAGAAGGCACCATCCCTTTTCTGAAACCTGGAATATTTGCCGTTTTGGCGTATTGCTTTAAATTTTTGTCAAACGCTGGTAAATAATCTGCCGGGGTAACCGTAACTGATAGCTTATCGGTAAGCAAACCCACATTTTCTCTTGTAACTTTTGCCATTTTAAAAGCACCTTCGTAGAGAAGGATTTTTTTAATAGTTAATAAAAAAGCCCCTAATGATGGGGCTTTTGTAGTGCGGATGATAGGGGTCGAACCTACATGCCTCGCGGCGCTAGATCCTAAGTCTAGTGCGTCTGCCAATTTCGCCACATCCGCAATCGGGGCTGCAAATGTATGAGATTGATTGCAAATTACGAATTTGTAGAAAAAATTTTTTTTAAGCAAAAAACCACATAAGCACAGTAGGCACATAGAAATCAAATAGCAAAACAATTAATCTTGAAGCTGTGTATCCATATGGATTACGATTAGCCTAGCTAAAACCATCATTTATTTCATTCAAATCATTTTAAATCATCAGTCAATATTGCTCGTACACTTTGGTTAAAAACTTTTCTACACCTCTTCTTATAGCAGTGGCAGATGTTTGGTGATTGTTTACTAATACAGAAAACACGAAAGTTTTACCCTGCTTAGTGATTAAATAACCACTTAAAGCCACCTGACCGCTTAACGTTCCTGTTTTGGCAAAAATATTTCCGGCTAGATTTTTATAGTAATTATTTAATGTGCCTTCGTTGCCTGTAGGCAAAATAGTGGTGATGCGCTGCCAACTGAAATCGGCTTTCATTTTGGTAAGCACCCATACAAAATCTTGCGGGGTAATTAAATTATAACGGCTTAAGCCACTACCATCTACCCAACGTGGTTTTTGCGGCAAACCTTTAAAATCTGTTTTTAATAAAGTATCAATAATTCGCTCATCATTCATTACACCCAATTTCTCGTTGCTTACCATTAGCAATGTTTGCTCTGCAAAAAAGTTATCACTATTGTGCATCATTGGTTTTAAGAGCGAATCGGTAGGTTGGGAGTGGATGACGTGGGTAAATTTTGTGTAGCCATGTATCGACATGTATTCGCCTAATGTTTCATGAAGTGTATCAGCAAGCAGCTTCATGAATAAATTTTCTGAAAACGCTTTTAGCTGAAATGGAGTAATCTTAAATGGCACATATTGAGTTGAAAAATTGGGCTGATTAGATGATTGAAATAAACTGTGAAAATCATTATTTTCTATTGGCCTAACAATCTTGAATTTTAATCCGTTACCATTTCTGATACCCAAATTCTTCCAATGCAATGAATAATTAAAAAAAAACTTAGGATGTACTGTAAGTGTATCACTTTGTAAATAAAACTTAGCCATATTACCATAAATAGGAAACACGCTACGTTCAGCCACATAATCGCTTTGATAATCATCCCAAGCCCAACCTTTACCAAATGTTGAAAATTGTATAACTGGATAGTCAGTGAGGTAATTCACTTTTCTATTTTTTAAAAATTCAAATACAACTTGCTTTTTAAAATCTGGATGCAGAAAAGTAGGATCACCATTAGCACCAATAATTACTTCTTCTGAACCTTTAAATGGGTAGTCATATCGTAACCCCACCAAACTATCACCCAAATTTTTCATGGCTGCATAGCAGGTAAGCAACTTCATATTGCTTGCAGGTACAAAATATTTATCGCCTTGATAATTATACAAATACTGCTGCGTTGTAGGATTATAAATACTGATACCTACATGTGCAGATGAAAAATTAGAATCGCTTAGAATGTATTGCTGGGCCGCATTGTAGGCTGAGTTAGAATCTTTGCTATTGCCAAATGGATTCATTTCAGGATAAATAGGTTCATTTTTTATACTAGACTTTCTAGTAGTTGTACAACCAACCTGCAACACAAATATTAACAGTGATAAATAAAAAATCGCTGATTTCATACAATTTAAATTTTGTGGTAGAGACGCATCATGATGCGTCTCTACGGGACATTTAATTTCTTTCCATTGCACGTAGCCATCTTTCTGGCATATCATTATTGCTTGCTATAATATAATCTAGCTTGCTGCAAGCTACAAAACGTTCATCAGGTAATTGCATCCACCATCTACCTGTTTTTTTACTTTGCAAAAACACCGTTTCTACCTCAGCAAATGCCAATGTGTATTCGTAAAAATTGTTGCGGTCTTCTAGGGCAGATTCTTGCTTGCTTTTATACACACCATCCATAATGTACCAAAGCAAATGGCTTATTTGTTTGGCAGTTAAATCATGTTCATCTAGCGCTGCATTGTAGCCATAAATACCAATGGTGTTCATTTGCGCATTCATACCTGCATATTGCATCAACACACAAGCTTCTTCACCTGTAAAACCATTGGGCGTTAAATGATTGGCTGGCGCATGTGCATGTTGTATGGCGGCAATATCAAAACTGAGCATTTGGCTATTTCTAATAGCTGGCTCCATTTCTTCTAGGCTTTCTTTTACCTTACCTACCCGGTAGCAATCAAAGCGCAGTTTGTCAATAGTTTCTAGCATTTGTGGGT
>JAAFHG010000686.1 GCA_013297585.1 Chitinophagales bacterium | reverse complement strand
GGCCACCAAACAAAAAGCTAGGTTATTATATTTAGGGTCTGCAGCCACGCTGATAAACAGTTATTGGCTAAATGCCAATCAGGTGGCGTTAATAAGTACCAATACAGAAAAAGTAAATACAGCAGATACGGTTTTATGGATTATTGATGTAAAAAACCTGTATTACCGCAAGTATAAATGGCATCAATAAAAAAAGGCGCTTCTGTTTAGCAGCGCCTTTCACTTAAAAAAACAACACTATTCAGCTATTCATGAATAGTGATCATGGGAATATCTGTGTGATACTTTAATTTTTTGGTAGTACTTTCTTTAAACAATCCACCAAAGAATGAGTTCTTTTTAGGGAATGTAATAATCAGGTCAATATTGTAATCTTCAGTAAAAGAATCGATGGCTTCAATAAAATCATAAAGCCTTATAAAGCTAAAGTCGTGTTTATAATCTTTTAATATTTCTTCCAGTTTTTCTTTCTCTGCTTTATACTCTTCGGTTAGTTCTACATAATGTTCTGTATCAATATTGATAACATGTACAAAAGGATTAAACAAATCCAGTATTTTATGCAATGGCTTTACCGGAATGGTTTTATATACATCTTTATAATCGCAGGTAATAGCTACTTTTTTAATATTTGAATAAGCTGCATCGGGTGGTATTACCATAATAGGACAAATATTTTTATCAATCATAGTAAGTGTATTACTACCTACAAATAATTGCTGCAGGGGGGTGGCACCGGTGGTACCCATTACCACCAAATCTGCCTCACGATGGCGTATTACCCTTTCTAGTCCTTCGGTAAAAGAAGCTTCAGCAACAGCAAGTACGCTTACATTCAGGTAAGCTGCTTTGCTTATTAATTCATCTTTTATTTCATTTAAAGCAGTTTCCATTGTAGTAATACGGTCTTCATATTTTTCTTCAAATGCGTGATATAAAATAATTTCAACATCACCCGCCTGCGAGGCAATACCTGCCGCAAAACGTGCTGCATTTTTAGAAGTATCCGAAAAATCCGTTGGTACAATAATGGTCTTCATATTTATTTATTCTTTATGTATAAATTTCTTTAATATACTGCTAAATGCTGTTTTTTCGTAAAATCTAAAGTACAAAAAAACCACTGAAACAAATCTAATAATAAAAATAGAACATTCACGTGCATATTGGTAAACTATTGCTGAAATTATCAACAGTTGTTAATTGAGATGGTTTAATAAAAAAATATTTCTTATTTGGCGGGTAGCGAACAGAACGTACAAGAGTGCGACGCAACCGGGTTTAATGGCTGTACATCAGTTGGGTTAATAATGAAGATAGCCCCAAAAGAAGTATAAAACTGGTGCGCTACATTATAATTCCACTTATACATTAACTGAATAAAGTACTTACTATTGGTAGTTTACCTAACTTAACACTATGAAATATGGCTGGTTAATAGTTCTGCTTTTTAACACATCGTTACCCGCACAAAAGCTGGCAGATATACTTATTACCCATGGCAAAATTATTGATGGCAGCGGCAATCCCTGGTTTTATGGAGATATAGCCATTAAAAATGGAATTATAATCGATATAGGCCAGCTTACCGGCTACACCGCCACCACCACTATTGATGCTACAGGACTGTACATTGCACCCGGTTTTATAGATGTGCATACCCATATTGAAGGAGATGAAGTTAAAAACCCCCTTGCTGCTAATTTTATATACGATGGTGTAACCACTGTAATAACCGGCAATTGCGGTTTATCAAAAGTGGACATAAAAGCCTATCTGTATTTTTTAGACAGTTTGCATCTAGCCGTAAATACGGCTACCCTAATTGGGCATAACGATATTCGTAAAGCAGTTATGGGCCGTGCCAACCGCCCACCCACCGCAGATGAATTAACACAAATGGAGCAATTGGTTACAAAGGCCATGCAAAGCGGCGCCGTAGGCTTATCAACCGGGTTAATTTATATTCCGGGTACTTATGCAAGCACTGCTGAAATTACTGCACTTGCGAAAGTTTGCGCCCAATACAATGGTGTGTACACCACGCATATGCGTTATGAGGGT
>JAAFHG010000609.1 GCA_013297585.1 Chitinophagales bacterium | reverse complement strand
TGACAAAGGCAATGACTATAGCTTAATTGCTGACCTTGTAAAAGAGAAAGTAAAAGCTATTGTGTGCATGGGTAAAGACAATAAGAAAATTGTCGCTGCCTTTAAAAACATTGTGCCGTCAATTATAGAAACAGACAATGCGCAAGATTGTGTAAAAGCTTGTTTTAAAGTGGCTACAAAAGGCGATGCTGTATTATTAAGCCCTGCTTGTGCTAGCTTCGATTTGTTTAAAAATTACGAAGACAGAGGTAAGCAATTTAAAGATGCTGTAAAAGAATTATAGAAGCCCCTAGCCCCTAAAGGGGGATAGTAGCAAAGCTGTAGGTAACAATAATTTTTCATTTAAATAATTCCCTTTAGGGTTAGGGCAAATGGCTTTCAACGATACATTATTTTCTCAAATGCCTTCTGTGCAAGGAATGCGAAGCCAACTGGCATTGCGTACCCGTGGTGATAAGTTTATTTGGGGGATAGTTATTTTGTTAGCGTTGATTTCGGTATTGGTAGTGTATAGTGCAACTGGTTCTTTAGCATATAAAATGAATAAAGGCAACAATGAAGTGTATTTATTTAAGCAAGTTGCTTTTATGATGATTGGCTTGACATTAATTTACTTTATGCACCGAGTGAACTACACCATTTACAGTAAAGTAGCTTGGATATTTTTTCTCGTAGCAATACCGCTATTGCTATACACTTTGTTCTTTGGTACAGAAATTAATAAAGGTAGCAGGTGGATAAAACTACCTATCATCAACATGACATTTCAAACAAGTGACTTTGCAAAGCTTGCCTTGTTTATGTACCTGTCAAGAACCTTAAGTAAAAAGCAAGAAGTAATAAAAGATTTTAAAAAAGGCTTTTTGCCAATTGTTTGGCCAGTAGCAGTTATTTGCCTACTTATTATGCCAGCAAATCTCTCAAACGCTTTGTTAACAGGTGCTACATGCTTATTACTCATGTTTATTGGTCGTGTAAGTACTAAGCATATTTTGTTAACAATTGGTGTTGCAGCAATTCCTATTGCGCTTATTATAGGTGTGGCAGTATTGTTACATAATGGTAAGCAGAAGCAGCAACCAATAAGAGATACAACTACTGAAAATAGTAAGTTGTTTAAACGTTTTGATACTTGGGTAAAGCGTGTACAAGATTTTATGTACGCCAAAAACGAGGAAGTACCATATCAAGTGCAGCAGGCAAAAATTGCCATTGCCAATGGTGGTATTTTGGTAGGCTTGGGGCCAGGTAATAGTCGTCAGCGTAACTTTTTACCGCAAGCTTATAACGACTTTATTTATTCAATCATCATAGAAGAATATGGCTTGCTAGGTGCAGCTTTTATCATATTAATTTACTTGGTGTTCTTGTTTAGAGGCATCAGGGTTTTTAGAAAATGTCCTTATGCATTTGGCGCATTTTTAGCGCTCGCATTAAGCTTCACATTGGTCATTCAGGCAATAGCCAATATGGCCGTAAATGTAAACTTAGTGCCGGTTACAGGGGTTACGTTACCCCTAGTAAGTATGGGAGGAAGTTCATTTTTATTTACCTGTGCAGCCATCGGTATTATATTAAGTGTGGCACGAAATGTAGAGATAATGGAAGGCAAAGAGCCTATACCACAAACAGATTATTTACAGCCGCAAGCGGTAGCGCCTAGCCCCGAAGGGGAAGAAATAAATTAAGTGTAAATGAGTGTACTAGATAAAAATATAAAACAGTCTCACAGCACCCCTTATGGGGCGGGGGGGCGTATCATCATTGCAGGTGGCGGTACTGGCGGACATATTTTCCCTGCCATAGCCATAGCCAATGCTATCAAGCAATTGCAGCCTGATGCGGATATTTTATTTGTAGGTGCAGAAGGTAAAATGGAAATGGAAAAAGTACCGCAAGCAGGTTATCCTATTAAAGGCTTAACCATTGCAGGTTTTAATAGAAGTTCTCTACTTAAAAATATTGGCTTACCACTTAAAGTAATTAAAAGCTTTTTTCAAGTGCGTACCATTATCAAGCAGTTTAAACCTACTGCTGTAATAGGTGTTGGTGGTTATTCAAGCTTTCCTGTGTTGCGTTTTGCACAGAATAAGGGCATACCAACATTCATTCATGAGAGTAATTCTTTTGCAGGAAAAGCGAATATGATGCTTGGTAAAAAAGCAACTAAAATATTTGTAGCAACAGAAGGTATGGAGCAGTTTTTTCCTGCCAATAAAATCATTGTTACTGGAAATCCTGTTCGTGCAAGTATTGCACACAGTAAGGTTACACAAGCAGAAGCTTTGACATTCTTTGGTTTGCAAAATAATATGAAAACGGTATTGGTTGTAGGTGGTAGTTTA
>JAAFHG010000049.1 GCA_013297585.1 Chitinophagales bacterium | reverse complement strand
CTAACTAGCGAACAAGTTGCAACCATCGAAAGCTATCAACCAATTATTCATGCTGATATTGCCACCATAGAAACCAATGGTGGCGGTAGCGCAAGGTGTATGATGGCTGAAGTGTTTTTACAGGTAAAATAGAACACAGATAACACAGATTGGATAGATTTTCACTGATAAAAGGGTTATAAATATTTTTTATCAGTGGAAAGCTTGAAATATTCTGCAAGTCAAGATGAAAAATCCGTTTTTATCAATCTAATCTGTGTTATCCGTGTGCCAATTTTATTCCATCGCATTCAACTCATAAGTTTTTCCAGTAATAGTTTTAAATGTGTTGATATAGTAAGCAACGCCACTTACCACTTCTTTCTTAGTAGTAACAGTAACGCCTTTTATGGCCACTGCATTTTTAGTCCTTACCACGCAATTCCCACCAGTTTTTGCAGTAATAGTTGCTTGTGTTAGTTGGCCATTATTCCAAGCCATATTTACTTCAAAATTACCTCTTGCTACTAAGCCTTTTACCGAACCCTTAGACCATTTAGAAGGTAATGCTGGCAATAGTTGTAGCTCTTTTAAATGGCTTTGTAGTAGCATTTCTGCAACACCAGAAGTTGCACCAAAATTGCCGTCAATTTGAAATGGTGGATGTGTATCAAAAAGGTTGTTAAGTGTAGATGTTTTTAAAAGTTCTTGGTACATTTTGTAAGAATGGTCACCATCTAGCAATCTTGCCCAAAAGTTAATTTTCCAAGCTTTGCTCCAGCCTGTACCACCATCACCACGTATTTCTAAAGTTTTGCGGCTAGCATTGGCAAAATTGGTATCTATTAATGGCGAAATTTGGTGACCAGGATGCAGACCAAACAAATGCGACACATGTCTGTGCTGTGGATCTTCGTCTTCCCAATCATCAAACCATTCAACAAGGTTGCCTTTTTTACCAATTTTAAGTGGATTTAGTTTCGCTTGCTTTTCAGCAAATAATTTAGCAAATGGCGCATCAATACCAAGTACTTTGCTTGCTTCAATCACGTTGCTGAAAAGATCCCAAATTATTTCCATATCCATCGCAGAAGCAATGGTTACAGTGCCTTTAAACCCATTTGGATGTAAGTATACATTTTCTGGTGAGGTAGATGGTGCTGTTACTAAAACACCATTCTTTTCAACTAACCAATCCAAACAAAACTCTGCAGCAGCTTTCATTAATGGATAAGCTGTATCCTTCAGGAATTTTTTATCATTGGTAAATAAATAATGCTCGTATAAATGCTGGCTTAACCAGGGGCTACCCATGGCCCAATTAGCCCATTTTGGGTCGCCACCACCTTCACCCACAGGGTTGGTTTGTGCCCATATATCGCTATTGTGATGCACTGCCCAGCCACGCATATTGTAATAATTTTTGGCAGTAGCTGTGCCATTTTTTGCCATGCGCTGAATGTGTTGCATTAGCGGTATTGTCATTTCATCTAGGTTGCATTGTTCTGCTAGCCAATAGTTCATTTGCAAGTTGATATTGGTAGTATAATTGCTTCGCCAAGATGGACGAATACTTTCGCACCAAATGCCTTGTAAGTTGGCAGGAAAACCACCCGGTCTTGAAGAAGAAATTAACAAGTATCTACCAAATTGAAAGTATAATTCTTCTAGCCCTAAATCTTCTTTCCCATCTTTATATAACTGCAATCTTTTGTCAGTAGGCAAGTTTATAGCAGGCAGATTGTTGATTGATAAATTGAGTCTGTTAAAAAACTTGGTGTAGTCTTTTACATGTACTGTTTTGATGCTTTCATAGCTTTTAGTTGAAGCTGCATTTAAGTATTTCAAGTCCTCTGCTACTTCATTTTTGCCATCTTTATCGGGGCATTTGTCTATACCATTAAAGCTAGTTGCAGCCGAAACTAGGATGTAGGCTTCAGTGGCATTGGTAATGTTTAATAAGCTGTCGGTAGTTACAGTGCCATCAGTTTTTACAACTCTTACACGCATTTCGTAGCGCATACCATTACAATTATTGGCATCATTAAAAATAATCGGTTTTGGGTTTCTACGTTCATCATTAGTTATACGTGCTTTGCCCTTTAATATCAAGTCTTTATTGGTATCAGTGCTTATTTGGTAGGCAAGTTCGTTGTTTACTTTAAACGATACATTTAGTGTGTTTTTCTTGCTAGCAGTTAGCTTAATTATCATTACTTGGTCTGGTGCCGATGTAAAATATTCTCTTGTGAAATCTACACCATCAATTGTAAATTTAGTAGTGGCTATTGCATTAGCAATGTCTAAACTTCTATAATAATTGGTGGCTTCGCCATTTGCGTTTTGCTTGATAATAATATTGCCTAGTGGCTGATACATTTGCGTATTTGGCCCTTGCATTTTTCGCAGCAATTTTACTGCTTGCCCTATACTATCTTTAAATAAAGCTTCTCGTACTTGTGGTAAATATTTATGTGCTTCTGGGTTAGGATTTGGGTTTACAGGCCCACCCGTCCATAACGTTTGCTCGTTCATTTGCAGTAGTTCTTCTTTTACTCTACCAAATATCATTGCCCCTAATCTACCATTGCCTATTGGTAAGGCTTCGTTCCAGTCTTTGGCTGGTTTTTCGTACCATAAAGTATAGTCGTTTTTGGTTTGTGCGTAAGTAATTAACGAAGCCGATAGGCAAGCAATTAATGCAATAATTCTAAAAGGATGCAATCGTTGTGTCATAAATAATCGTTGGCAAATGATAGTAAGGTAGGTTAAATATCGGGCAAATTAAGGATTAGCCATCCTGTTGTGTTCTGTTGCACTTTTGTTATCCCCATTAACGTTTGCAAATGCAGCACATGTTTTAATGTGTTATAAATACATTTAGATTAGCAGTCTAAAATTGTCATTATGAAGAAATATTTTTTTGCGGCTTGCTTTGCGACAACCGTTGCTGCTAGCCAATTATTAGCACAAGGCGATCCTAAAGCCACAGAAGTTTGGTCACCTGTACCTAAAATTGTAACACCTGGTAAAACCGCTGCCGATGCACCATCTGATGCTAATGTATTATTTGACGGTACTAGTTTAGATAAATGGGTTTCTACAAATGACAATACCAAACCTGCGGAGTGGCTAGTGAAGAAAGGTATAATGACTGTAAATAAAAAAGCTGGTAACATACAGACAAAGCAAAGCTTTACAGATTATCAGCTACATCTTGAATGGCGCATTCCTAAAAATATTACTGGCGAAGGGCAGGTACGTGGTAATAGCGGCTTGTTTTTAGCCTCAACAGGTGCTGGTGATTTAGGATACGAAATACAAATTTTAGATTGTTATAATAACACTACTTACGTAAATGGGCAAACAGGTAGTGTGTACAAGCAAGCGATTCCTTTGGCAAATGCTTGTAAACAAACGGGTGAATGGCAGACCTATGATATCATTTGGACGGCGCCTCGTTTTAATATTGATGGTTCTTTAAAATCTGCTGCAAGAGTTACGGTAATACATAATGGTGTTTTGCTGCAAAATAATATTGAACTAAAAGGTGAAACTACTTATATCGGTGCGCCATCTTACAAAGCGCATGGTGCTTCACCTATTAAATTACAATCGCATGGCGACCCAAGTGAGCCTATTAGTTTTAGAAATATTTGGGTAAGAGAGTTGTAGGTTGATGTGTCTCGCAGATTGCGCAGATGAACGCAGATTTTTGAGTCTGTGGGCATTTCTGCGATAATTAGCAATTTACAAGGACAAAATGAAATAGATAAAGCCAACATAACATAATGTGTTGGCTTTATTGTTTGTAAAACAATAATATTGCGTACTTATTTTTTAAAGTTGCATTAATTGATGTGTTATGGTAAATAGTTTGGCTGTTTTTTGTGGTAGTAAAAGTGGTGTAAATCCTTTGTTTTTAAGTCATGCAAATGCTTTGGGGCAAATGATGGCTGCTAGAAATATAAAGTTGGTTTATGGTGGTGGTGGTGTGGGATTAATGGGTGCTATTGCTGATAGTGTAATGCAAAATGGGGGTGAAGTAATAGGTATAATACCAGAATTATTAATGGCTTGGGAACAAGGCCATAAAAGTATAACCGAGCTAAAAGTAGTGCCCGATATGCATGTGCGTAAGCGTATGATGTATGAACTATGCGATGCTGCCGTAATATTACCTGGCGGTAATGGTACGCTAGATGAACTGTTTGAAATGCTTACTTGGAACACTTTAAAAATTCACTCTAAAAAAATATTTCTACTAAATTCTGATGGTTATTACAACCACTTAGTAGCACATATCAGTACCATGCAGCAAGAAGGTTTCTTGTACGAAAACTGGCAAGAACGCCTAATTGTATGCGACACACCTGAAGCTATTTTTGCTTTTTTGGACGCAGATAATATGTAAACCCAGCCCTAATAACTGGTATGGCGTATGTAGTACCCGTTGGGTTGCCAAAAGCATCTAACGATATTTGACGGTAAGGCGAAGAAGGGTTTTGACCTAAATCGAGTAATATAGTTGTGTAAAAACCACTTTGCCCTACAATGCGTCTACCATAGCCAATACCTACTAAAAAACTTGGTGCTTTTTGTGTTAATCGTAATACTGCGTTATTACTGGTAGAAGTTAATTTTGTGCTAATAAAATTATATTCTGGTTGTACTTGCACAAAAAATTCTTGTAATGGATAGGCTCTTAAAAATACGCCACCACCATAATTAAAGCTGCGCTGCTTGGTTGTACCACCACCAAAATCAGCATAATTGTATGAGTAATAATTAAGGTTTAATGAAACGCCCATATCAAGCCATTGGGTAAATGAGTAGCCAAGTTCTGGTGTAATGCCAAGGTTAAAATTGCTACCAAAGCTGCTACTACTAAAACCAAGGCCAACCCCACCGCCTACAAATACGTTTTCTCTTTTAAAATGTCCTGGCTCTTCTTCTTTAGAAAGGCGTTTGGGTTTTTCGTCTTCCTCTTGTGAAAAGGCAACAAAAGCCGAACTTACAAATAAGACTGATAATAGTAGCTGTTTCATATTTTTAAGAATTTGTAGTCAAAGTTTTCACACAGAAAAACAAAATAAGGCAAAGTTTAAAATACAACACACAGATAAATAGTTAAAATGCTGCACAGATAAAAAAACTATGGGCTCTTTAATAAACTATCTGTCTATGTGTTAAAACTGATTATTTCAAATCGAAGATTTTGCCTGCGTTTAGAATATTATTAGGGTCAAACACTTTTTTGATGCCTCTCATAATATCTAAATTGGCTTCTTTAAATACAATATCCATGTATTTTTTTTGAATTAAACCAATACCATGTTCACCGCTAATAGTACCGCCAAGGCTATATACCAAGTCGAATAATGCACGTAGAATATCCGTCATTTCTTCGTTGCCATAGCTGTTAGGTATGCCAGCTTTATTAATGCGAACGTGTAAGTTACCATCGCCTGCATGGCCATAACATACCGCATGAAAATCGTGTTTTTTACCCAATGCTTTTACGCCTCTAATTAATGCAGGTAGTTCAGCACGTGGCACAACTGTATCTTCTTCAATGGTATAACCTACAGATTTTACTGCCTCTGCAACTCTTCTGCGAAGCTTCCACAATTCTGCTTTTTGTTGTGCATCATCTGCAAAAAATACTTCGCCACCATCGTAAGTTACCATTAGTTCGGCTATTTGTTCCATCTCACTCATCAGCACATCCATATTGTTCCCATCAACTTCTATAATTAAGTGTGCTGCAATATCTGGGGTAACTGGTACAGCGTGGCTATCAACCATTTTACTGACTATTTGTATAGAATCAATTTCCATTAACTCTAAAGCACTTGGGGTAAAGCCTGCTCTAAAAATGGCACTTACCGCTTCGCTTGCTTTTTCTAAGTCTACAAATGGTACTAGCATAAGCAAATCGTACTTAGGCAATGGTATTAACTTCAACACAATTTTGGTTACAATACCCAATGTGCCTTCGCTACCAACCATTAGTTGTGTCAAGTTGTAGCCAGTTGAATTTTTAAGCACATTGGCGCCGGTCCAAATTACATCGCCTGTTGGTAATACTACTTCAAGATTTAGTACATAATCTTTTACCACACCGTATTTTACTGCTTTAGGGCCGCCACTGTTTTCTGCAATATTGCCACCAATAAAGCAACTGCCTTTGCTGCTTGGGTCTGGTGGGTAAAACAAACCTTTTTCCTTTACCGCATTTTGTAAAACCTCAGTAATTACACCAGGTTCGGTAGTAACTTGCAGGTTTCTTTCGTCTATTTGAATAATTTTATTTAAACGCTCTGTGCTTAACAATACACCACCTAAATGTGGCAATGCACCACCACTTAGGCCTGTACCACCACCACGTGGGGTAACTGGAATAATGTGCTGGTTACACAGTTTCATAATGGCTGCAACTTCTTCAGTAGTGGCTGGTTTTACAATTACTTCTGGTAGGTATAATAATTTTTCTGTTTCGTCGTGGCCGTAGTGTTGCAGGTTTTCTTCGTCTGCCAGTATATATTGCTCGCCTGTAATGTGCTTTAGGGCTTCAAAAATCTCTGTAGTAATTAATCCGTTAGTTGCAGTTGCTTCCATTAAAAAAATTTTCGCAAAAGTAATGGTTGTGTGGCTAAGTATTGGCACTAGGTTAAGTCGGATTAACTAGATTTTAATGGATATTGATAAACAAAACCTAGTAATTTTTAGAAATTACACAGCAATAGCAAGTTGCTGTTTGATTTTTCGCAATCGAAAACTTCTCTTCTCTATTTTAGTTTATTTATAAAAATATATTTGCCCGAAAGTATATTTTGTAGCTTAAGGGTTTTATGTATTAATTTATAAACTAATATAATTTGCCGAAAATTATAAAACCTATAAGGTCTTAGCGACCTTATAGGTTCGCTTTGGCGTTTTTGCTGCGTAGCGAACAAAGCGTAAAAGTGTGCGACCAACAATCGCCAAATAGTAGTAATACAGCTAGTAACCAAAAACAAAAATGATTACCGCTTCGCTTTTTTTATTGTTTTAATGAATGTAATATGTATTGCTAAATTGTGCGTAAGATTAGGCTGTATGCTAAAAAAATGTGGTTTGAATACCGATTGTTGTAAAAAAAATAATATCTCATTTCATTTTTATTGTAGTTTAGCCACGTTCATAAACTGGTTGTATTATGCTAAAAAAAGAAAGACAAGCGTATATTTTACAGCAAATTAATATCCATAATAAAGTACTTTCTAGTGATTTAAGTATTCAAATGAATGTGAGTGAAGACACGATAAGAAGAGATTTACAAGAGCTAGACGAAGAAGGTAAACTGACCAAAGTACATGGCGGTGCTTTATCAAAATCGTTCCATTTTACAATACAGAACAACGATATCTATTCTTTGCCAGAAAAAAAAGCGATAGCCCACAAAGCGGTTAGATTAATAAAAGATGGCATGTTTGTAGTGCTTAGCGGCGGTACTACCATACGAGAATTGGTAAAAGCCTTGCCTGAAGATTTATCGGCTACGTTTATTACACCTAGTGTGCCCACAGCGCTAGAACTGCTGAACCATCCTAATATTGATGTCATTTTTATTGGTAACAAATTATTGAAATCGGCACAAATGAGTGTAGGTGCAGAAGCTGTGATGCGCTTAAAAGATGTAAAAGCCGATTATTGTTTTTTAGGAACGAATAGCATAGATGCAAAGGAAGGTATTACAGATCTTGAATGGGAAGTAATTGAGGTAAAAAAGGCCATGATTGCTTGTGCTAGTAAAACGGTATCGCTAGCTATTTCAGAAAAATTGAATTCTGTTCAGCGCTTGAAGGTGTGCGATGTAGCAGTTATAAAAACATTAATTACCGAGTTATCGCCTGATAACCCACTTTTAAATGATTATAGAACGTTAGGGGTAGAAGTTCTGTAACAAAAACGCAAAAGACATTGATTTTTACAAAAAGCTGCATTTTTATGCAGCTTTTTATTTTTTTTTAAGTTTTGTTAAAAAATGTTAAGATTACTGTGGTTTGTGTGGAATTTTATTTGTAACTATGTGCTTATGTTATGAATTAGCTGTGCAGTTTTCGTGTATTCAATCAATAATAATTGCGATTTTATGCAAGATTTTTAATTCATTCTTTTTAATAAAAACCATAAACTAGTATGAGAAAAATTCACTTACAAATGAAAGGATTGGCATTGCTGCTGCTCTTTGTTTGCCTTACGGTATTGGGGCAAAGCCAGACAGTGACTGGTTCGGTAAAGGATGCGGATAAAAAAACACCAGTTGGTGGTGTAACCGTAAAAGTAGTTGGGGCAAGTTCAGCTACACAAACTGATGAGAAAGGAAATTTTACAATTAAAGCTACTGCTGGTCAAGTCCTTTTAATTAGCTCAGTTGGTTACGAATCTCAACGTATTACCGTAGCAGCGGGTAAGCCAGTAATTGTGAGTTTAAAAAGCCAATCAACAGAACTTGAAGAAGTAACTGTGGCGATGGATATAAAGAAAGCACCTAAAGAATT
Source organism: Chitinophagales bacterium (assembly GCA_013297585.1). GTDB lineage: Bacteria > Bacteroidota > Bacteroidia > Chitinophagales > Chitinophagaceae > Parasediminibacterium. The sequence continues at coordinate 6,125 of JAAFHG010000049.1, read as the reverse complement.
AGGATTTTCAACACAAACTGTAAAGGGATCAGAAATTCAAGAAACGCAAAGAGAAAATTTTGTAAACAGCTTGCAAGGTAGAGTAGCTGGCTTAACTGTTACATCTACAAATGGGCAAGCTGGTGCTTCTTCAAGCATTGTGTTACGTGGATTTAATTCTATGGCGTTAAGTAACCAACCCTTGTTTGTGGTAGATGGTATTATTGTTGACAACCAAACAGTTAACGAAACTAGTAATGGTGGGTCACAATTAGGGTTAGCATCCGATAGACCAAACAGAAATAATGATTATACTAACAGAGTTGCAGATATAAATCCAAACGATATTGCTTCAGTTACAATTTTGAAAGGACCAGAAGCAACGGCATTGTATGGTAGTCAAGCTAGTTCTGGTGCAATAATTATTACTACAAAAAAACCAAAAACAGATGGCAAAGTAGCTGTTGCTTATGATAATAGTTTTAGGTTTTCTGCAATAAAGCGTTTTCCAAATACAATAAAGACTTTTAGCCCCGGTACTAATGGTCAGTCTGACAATGTGTTTACCTATTTTGGACCAGCTTATAAAGCCGATACAAAATTGTATGATAATGTGAGCGATTTCTTCCAAACAGGATTAGCACAAACACACAATATTAGCTTAGAATATGGTAAAAAGAACAGTAGCTACAGGATTTCTGGTTCATTTTTTGATCAATCGGGCGTAATTCCAAAAAACAATTTTAAAAGGTACAACGTTAGGTTTACTAATACCACTAAAGTTGGTACATGGTTAGATTTTACACCATCATTCACCGTTATTAGCAGCAGTAACGACAAGCCTATAAGAGGCGCTGGCGGTTTTTTGTTGAATTTAATGATTTACCCAGATAATTATGAGGCTTCTAATTATTTAGATGCTAATGGTAAAAAATTGTTATTGTACGGCACTTCACCTAATGGCGAATTTGATAACCCATATTTTAGTGTTAACAAAAACAGAAGTAACGATAAAACGAACAGATTTGTAGGTACAATGGGTATCAATATCAGACCTACGAGTTGGTTATCCATTGCTGGTAGATTTGGGTATGATACATATCGCTCAATTGGTTATACCTTTTATCATCCTGAATCTAGCTTGTTATCAGCGGCAACAGGTGGTATGCTGGATAATTATTACAGAAACTATTTTGGCTACAACCATACCATTACAGTAACCGCAAAAAAGAATTTTGGCAAATTTACAACTAGAGCTATGGTTGGTAATATGTATCAAGATTATAAAACAGAGATGTTTGCGGTTAATGGTATTCGTTTACGTGATTCTACAAGCACAGACAGTAGCAATACCGATCCTGCAAGTAGGGTTAGGCTAAGCAGAGGAGCGCTTTATGGAGATTATAATTATAGTATTAATAGACAAGCTGCATTTTTTGGAGAATTTGCAGTTAGTTATAAAAACTTAGTATTTTTAACTTATTCTCACAGATTTGAGAATTCATCTATTTTTCCTGCTGATTACAGAAAATATAATTACCCCGCGGGTAGCTTAAGTTTAATTGTTTCGGATTTATTCCCTGTAATTAAAAAAGGCAATATTATTAGTTATTTTAAACTACGTACATCTCTTGCCCAAACAGCACGCTCAAGTGCTCCCTACGCCAATCAGTCTGTATTCAATCCTGTAGCAAGTAGTGGCGGAGGTTATGCTTACGCATTTAATAACAATAACTTCTACTTAGAGCCTGAGACACAAAAAACACAAGAGGTAGGAGCAGAACTTAAATTGTTTAATAATAAAGTTAATATTGATGTAACTTACTATAATACATTAAATGAAAAGCAAATTGCTGAAAATTTTAGAGCTAGCTATTCTACTGGTTATGTACTAAATACCCTAAATGTAGGTACTACTAGAAATAAGGGGCTAGAAATTGCTTTTGATGTAACGCCTATACAAACAAAGAAATTTAGTTGGAATTTGAGAGTTAATTTCAACAAAATGAGTAACGAAGTAGAGTCACTACCAGGTAATGTACCTGAATTTTATATATCTGATACTTGGTTATATGCTAACGCTAGAGCGGGTTTAGTAAAAGGTGGGCCAACAACAAGTATTACTGCATATGGTTATGCGAGAAACAATGCTGGCCAAATTTTGATTGACCCAGCTAATGGCTTACCAGTTGTAGATGCAAATTTTAAAGTAAGAGGGGATAGAAATCCAAACTTTACAATGGGTATTATTAATAGTTTTAAATATAAGAATTGGTCTTTAAGCTTTTTATGGGATTGGAAAAACGGGGGTGATATTTTTAACGCAACTGATATGTACTTAACAATACAAGGAAAAAGTGCTAGAACAGCCGATAGACTAAAGGCAAGAGTAGTTGATGGTGTGTTAAATGATGGTTTGCAAAATTCAGCAGCGCCAACAAAAAATACAATTGCAGTAACACCTTATTTCACACAATTATACTATACAGCTAGAATGCCTGAGGAAGAGTTTATTGAGAAAAATATCAGTTGGTTTAGATTAAGAGACTTAACTCTTAATTATACTTTACCAGTAAAGTCTATTAAATCTCTAAGTTTTGTAAAATCGCTAGGTGCTTTTGTTACTTGCAACGATTTAGTTTTAATTACCAATTATACTGGTGCGGATCCATCTGGCAATGGTAATAATGCTTCAACAAGAGGTGTAGGAGCTGCGGGTTTTGATTATGGAAATATTGCCACACCAGTAGCTATAAATTTTGGTATTAGAGCTAATTTCTAAAAATATTTTAATTGATAAAACATGAAAAAATTAATAACTAATACATTTTTGCTATGCGTTGCATTAATAAGCGTCTCATCTTGTGATAAAGCAATAGATGAGGCTTATGCTAACCCAAATGCTGCTGTAAGAGTACCTATAGAACAATTATTACCACAAATAACATCAGCATTTGCAGGTAATTATGGTGGTCATGGCTCGTTGGCCGATGCAAGATTTATGGGCAGCTATACACAAAATTTTGCTTATGCCACTGCTGGTGATACTTACGACCAAATGTTTGCTGGTCTCACTGATAATAATGCATCTTGGTACAGAGTACACTATTATGACTTTGGCGAGAATTTGAACAAAGTAATAAAATGGGGTATTGAAGAAAAGAAATGGGATTATGTAGGCGTTGCAAATGCCATTTTTGCATTTAGCTGGCTCACTTTAACTGATATACACGGCGATGTAACTTTAAAAGAAGCTTTCAACCCAAGCCAACTTACTTTTAAATACGATACACAACCAGAAGTATATGATTTTGTTCGTAACCAATGTTATACAGCATTAGAGTACTTGAATAAAACGGGTGATAATGCTAGCCCAGCCAATTTAGCAAAAGGGGATCAATACTTTTATGGTGGCGATGTAAATAAATGGAAGAAATTTGTATATGCAGTATTGGCTCGTTCGTACAATCACTTATCTAATAAAAGTAGTTATAAGCCAGATTCTGTTATTTATTATGCCAATTTATCAATGCAAACAAATACTGATAATGCAAGTGTTAAATATGCAGCAACTGGTATTTCTGCCACTAATAACTTTTTGGGTCCATTGAGAAATAATATAGGTAGTGCTGGTCGTTTTATACGTCAGTCTGAGTTTATAGCAAACTTAATGAACGGAACAAATACTGCCTTTGCTACAGTTGCCGATCCTAGAGCTTGGTATTTATTAAGAGGTAATGCTAATGGTACCATAAAAGGATTACCGCTAAACAGAGGGCAGTTAAATGGTTTGCCGCAAGCCGATAGACCAGAGAATTTTTTAGGAATTAGTCAAAATGCAACAACAGTTGTTAATACAGCACCAACAACCGATGTGAATTGTAGGTATATTTTCAGAAACGCATCGCCTACACCAATAATTACCGCCAGTGAAGTACAGTTTATGAAAGCAGAGGCCGCATTTATTAAAGGCGATAAAACAACTGCACTTGCAGCTTATAAACTAGGAATTCAGCTGAATTTTGACTTATTGATGAGCGATTATAATGTTAATATTCCAACAGGTAGAGTAATAACAACAGCCATTAGAGACGCTTTTTTAAGTAATACGTTGGTTATTCCAAGCGAAGCTAATTTAACTTTAAGCCACATTATGCTACAAAAGTATATTGCTTTGTATGGTTATGGAAATTATGAAACATGGGTAGATCTAAGAAGATATCATTATAACGATAAAGATGCCAACAATCTGCAAGTATATAGAGATTTTGCGATTCCTACAGGAACGGCTTTGTATATTGATAATGGTGGTAAACCCATATATCGTGTAAGACCAAGATTCAATTCTGAATATGTTTGGAATTTAGAGGAACTTAAACGTATTGGTGCAGATGCAACAGACTATCACACAAGAGAATGTTGGTTTTCAATAAAATAAGTTTTTAATTACTTAAGTCACAATTATGAATAATAAAATAAAATACTTGTATTGCTGCTTATTGGGTTTAGTAACTTTAGTAGCTTGCGAAAAAAAATATGACTACACGGCAGTTTATGAAACTGATCTATCAGCTAAAACAAACATTAAAGTATTTTTATCAACTCTCAATGCCTCCAGAAATTATGTGTATGTTGGTACAACGCCTCTAACTGGTACAACTATGTCTTATGCTGGTACTAGTGTTTTTCCTGCTGGTAGTGCATATAGTGCTATAGCAAGTGGTAGCGTAAATTTGGTTATTAAAGATACACTAGCAACAACAACGCAATTACCTTTATCATTAACTGCTAATTTTGAAGCTGGTAAATTTTATTCAATATTTACCTATGACACACTTACTGCCGCAAAGTATAAAATTGTAACTGACGAGATAGTTGTACCTGCAGACACCTCTATAAGATTTCGATTCGCTAATTTATTTTACTCAAGTACACCAGTTACTGGCGTAGATGTTTTTTCATGGAAAGCTAATGCGAAAATTGCTACAAATGTTCTTACAAACGATGTAACTGCATTTACTAATCATCCATTTAGGTCAGATACGTTGTATATACGAGCTGCTGGTACTACTTCGCCAGACTTAGTAAAACTATTTTATAGTGGTTTTACATCACAAAGGTCTTACACAGCAATTCTACGTGGCCGATATCAAAATTCTGGTACACAAGCTGTACCTCGTACCATGACTATATATAATACTTATTAAGCGTACAGCATATTATAGAAACCACCGAAAGGTGGTTTTTTATTTACATACGTCCTTACTAAACGTTAAAACCCCTACAATTTTATACACAGTTACGTGCCAAGTTTAGTAAAGGCATTACTTTAGCCAATATCTAAATTCAGTACGAATGTATTATTTGTTGCAAATAGGAAATACCTTAGCCGATTCAACCCAAAAAGTAGCTAACGCAGCCATAGCGGTAGAAAGTAACATCTCGCTCTGGGATTTATTACAAAAAGGTGGCTTCATTATGTATCCGCTATACATGTTGTTGGTAGCTACCATTTTTGTGTTTTTCGAAAGGCTAATAGCCATCAACAAAGCCTCAAAAATTGACTATAGTTTCATGAACATTGTTCGAGACAACATTATTACAGGTAATATCTCTGCGGCTCGCAACTTGGCGAAAAACACCAATAATCCTGTTGCCAAAATGATTGATAAAGGCATACAGCGTATTGGTAAGCCCATTGATGCCATTGAAAAAAGCATGGAAAATGTAGGCAAACTTGAGATGTATAAAATGGAGAAAAACCTCTCTATTCTATCGCTAATTGCTGGTATTGCACCCATGTTTGGCTTCTTAGGAACCATCTTTGGTATGGTGCAATTGTTCTATGGCATCGCATCTACAGGTGAGTACACGCTAGGCACTATTGCAGGCGGTATTTACACCAAAATGGTTACTTCGGCTACAGGTTTAATCATTGGCTTAATGGCTTACGTGGCTTATAGTTTTTTAAACACACAGATAGATAAAACAGCCAATAAAATGGAAGCTGCAAGTGCCGATTTTATTGACATTTTACAAGAACCTACAAGATAGAAACAAGGCAAGGAGAGAAGAGGCAAATAGGCAGAAGGGGATTGTAGCGAGTGCTTTTTATGTAACAAGCAGTAGTAATACTTTTCATCGTC
>JAAFHG010000140.1 GCA_013297585.1 Chitinophagales bacterium | reverse complement strand
TAACAACCTACAAACTCACCCCTCTTTTCCAAGGTATAAAATCATCTTGACCAAGCTGTACCGCTTTTGGTATTACCCTACCGCTTGCTACCTCTATACAATATTCTAGCAGGGCATCACCCATTTGTTCTATCGATTTTTCGCCAGTAATAATAGCGCCGCAGTTAAAGTCAATAATATCTTGCATTCTTGTAGCTAAAGCATTGTTAGTAGCAATTTTTACTACAGGGCATACAGGATTACCCGTAGGTGTACCCAAGCCTGTGGTAAACAAAATAACAGTTGCACCACTTGCGGCTTTGCCTGTAGTGGCTTCTACATCGTTGCCGGGTGTACACACTAAGTTAAGGCCGGATTTAGTAGCTGGCTCGGTATAATCTAGTACATCTACTACCGGTGATGTACCACCTTTTTTTGCTGCGCCAGTAGATTTAATGGCATCGGTAATTAAACCATCTTTAATATTTCCTGGTGATGGGTTCATATAAAAACCACTACCCACGCTACGTGCTTGTGCATCGTAGGTTTTCATTAAATGCGTAAACTTTTCAGCTGATTGATTGGTAACGCACCTATCTACTAAATCTTGCTCGGCACCATACAATTCAGGAAACTCTGCCAATAATACCTTACCGCCTAATGCTGCTAATAAATCGGATGTATAACCAACAGATGGATTGGCAGAAATACCGCTAAAACCATCGCTACCACCACATTTTACACCTACGCACAGCTTACTTAAGGGTTGAGGTGTTCTTATATAATTATTAGCTTCTACTAAGCCTTTAAAGGTTTGCTGAATAGCAGTAGCAATCATTTGTTCTTCAGAAACAGATTGTTGCTGTTCAAAGAAAAATATGGGTTTGTTGAAAGATGGATTGCGTTCGTTAATGTCTTTTTGCAACATACTTACTTGCAAGTGTTGGCAACCTAAACTCAACACGGTAATACCTGCCACATTTGGGTGATCGGCATAAGCAGCTAATAGTTTGCTAAGGGCTTCACTATCCTGTCTTGTACCACCGCAACCACCTTCGTGGTTTAAAAATTTAATACCATCTATATTTGGAAAAAGGCGTTGCTGCACGGCACTTTCTTCAAACAACAACTCATCTATTTTAACTGCTTCTAGGTTATCTTTTTGTGCAATTAATTTACTTACTAGCTGCTTATATTTTTGTGTAGGTGCATAGCCTAATTGCGATAGCAACGCATCTTTAATATAATCAATATTTCTATTTTCACAAAACACTGTTGGTATAAATAACCAATAATTAGCAGTACCTACACGGCCATCGCTACGCAAGTAACCATCAAATGTTCTGCCTTGCCACTTACTTACATCAGGGGCCGTCCATGATGCTTCTTTTTGTTTGGCATAATGCTCGTTAGAAGCGTGCTTCGTGTTGTACGTATGCATGATTTCGCCTTTGGCAATAGGCTGTGTGGCCTTACCTACTAGCACACCGTACATGGTTATTTCATCGCCTTCTTTAAGGTCTTGCATTAGAAATTTGTGTTTGGCAGGCACATCGGTTTGCAAGGTGTAATTGTTATTTAAAAAAGAAATCTGCTCACCTTTTTTCAAGTCTGTTAGTGCTACTAGCACGTTGTCGCATGGGTGAATTTGTAATACCTTTTGCATATGGTTTTGTTTACAGTAAATAGTATTTCTAAGTTATTGTTTATACCAATACTACACTAATGAGCAACGATGATATTGTTGACATGATATTTTCGTTGTAAAAATATTATACCGCTTACTAGTTGTATGGCATCAGGTTGGCATCTTGTTGTGATATCTTCACATTATTTTTAGTAATTTTAGCCAATAAAATAGCATCTTATCATCAAAAAAGGTAGTACTTGAAACCACATTTACTAAAAATTCATCTTCAGCCAGATCAATCGTTTAGTGTGCGGCACGATGTAGTACCGCACTTTTATAACAAGTGGCATCACCATCCTGAATTGGAGTTGGTACATATTATTAAAGGCTCGGGGCGGCAGTTTATAGGCGACCACGTTCACCATTTTAAAAGCGGTGATATGATTTTATTGGGTGCAGATTTGCCCCATTATTGGCGCTGCGAAAACAGTTATTTTATACCTGACTCTGGGCTAAATTGTGAGGCTATTGTGGTACACTTTATGCCTAATTTTTTGGGAGATTCGTTTTTTAATTTGCCAGAAAACAAAGCCATTGCAAGGCTATTACAAAAAGCACAGCAAGCTGTAAGAGTAAAAAGCAATACGCAAAAAAAAGTAGGCGTTTTACTAGAAAAACTAGTGGCTGTAAAAAATAGTGAACGCATTATTGTACTACTGCAAATACTAGAAACCATTGCCAACTCAAGAGATACTAAAACCATTTGCAGTAAAGGTTTAGAGTTTCATTACAACCCAAGAGAAGTTGATAGATTGAATGCTATTTACCAACATGTATTGCAAAATTTTTCAGCAGAAATTACTTTAGAGCAAGTAGCAAAAGTGGCGCATATAAGCCCACAATCTTTTTGTAGATATTTTAAATCGAGAATCAAAAAAACCTTTTCTAAGTTTTTGATAGAAATACGCATAGGCCATGCTTGCAAGCTGCTTGCAGAAACTAATAAAAGCATTGCAGATATTTGCTACGAATGTGGCTACAATAACTTCTCAAACTTCAATAGGCATTTTAAAAATATTACTCAAAAAACACCACTTGAACATAGGTATCACTATACAATGATTGGCAAATAGTAAGCGGTTATAAATAACAAATTGTAATCAAAAACAGATGTTTAGCTTCATCTTAAAACAATAATACCAAATGTTTTACCAGACACTTTAATCATCCCTTCTTCTACCAATTCGTTCATTACTCTAAAAACAGTTTCGTAGGTAGTGCCTGCAAAGTTGGCTATATCTTGTTTCGTAATTGTAATGTTAGCAAAACCATCATCTGTTGTGCCAAATTTTTCTTGAATTTTTTCAAGTGCATTAATTACTCTATCTCTTACAGGCATGTGTGCCATATTGCGCATCTTTTTCTCAGATTCTTGCAACTCTTCAGCAAAAAATAGCATTAACTGGTATGTTAATTCATGATTAACTTTAAGCGATGATTTAAAAAACTGTAAATCTATAAAGCAAGCCGTTACGGCTTCCAAAGCGGTACCAGAAACGGGGTAAACAATATCGTTGCCCAAACCACGATGGCCTATAATATCGCCCTTTTGGGCAAAACGCACAATCAACTCTTTATCATCACCCCATTTTTTATGCACTTTGGCTATGCCATCGTAAATAACATACATCCCTTTTACCTCCTCGCCCTCAGTAAATATTAGTTCGCCTTTTTTAAATTGTTGCATTTGCCTATGAACATCTATGGCTGGTAACCATTCTTTTAAAGACAGTTTGCAGAAAAAACAACTTTTTAAATCACAATTATGTTTACCCTTTTTCATCAAGTCAAATCTTCCTTTTAGCAAATAAATTGCAAGTTAATGGCTTACTGCTTAAGAACTGGTTTTTAATCGCCTTCTACAATAGCCTGCGAAGGTTGCGCTATTGCGGCTACCGTTAATGTAAGAAAAGATGGATGTAATGCCACAACCTCGCCTACAATAATTATTGCAGGATTGCTTAAGCCAGCATACTGCGCCCTAAAAGCAATGTCTTTTACAGTGCCTATCACACATTTTTCGTGTTCAGTAGTACCATCTTGTATTATGGCTACAGGTGTATCAGCCTTACCATATTTATTAAAGATATCCATAATAATTTCTAATTTACTCATAGCCATTAATATTACCACCGTTGCCGTTGATTGTGCAGCCAATTTTATATCATTAGAAATATCACCACTTTGTGTGGTGCCTGTTGTTACCCAAAAACTTTCGTTAATACCTCTACATGTTAATGGTATCATTTGCGAAGCAGGTACAGCAATGGCACTAGAAATGCCTGGCACTACTTCTACTGCAATACCATGTGCCCTTGCAGCATCAATTTCTTCTTGTGCCCTGCCAAATACAAATGGATCGCCACCTTTTAAACGCACTACTCTACCATACTTTAATGCAGATTCAACTATTAGTTGATTTATTTCTTGCTGCGATAATGCATGGCAACCATAACGCTTACCTACAAATTGTACAATTGCCTTAGGCGATGCATACTCTAACAGAGACACATTTGCCAAAGCATCATACAATATAACATCTGCGGCTTGTAATGTTTTCACAGCTTTTATGGTTATTAAGTCCGCATTTCCAGGGCCAGCGCCCACTAAACTTAGAAGTGGTTGTATCATTTCAATTATATTATGATTAAAATAATTTGATTTATTTTTGATAAAATTACTTGTTTTTAAAAATAAACCGCTAATTTTATGACATAAATAATACTTTAATAAGAATAAGCGGCAAAAATAGTTCTTGTTTTATTAAATGCTATTAATGATAATATAACGATTTCTTGCCGACTTTTTTACTAACCCAATCATAAAATGATTATGAAGATTGTAGTAATTGGCAACGGCATGGTAGGTTTTAAATTTTGCGAAAAACTTATTGCAAAAGCCCAACCTCAACAATTTGATATTGTTGTATTTGGCGAAGAAATTCGCCCTGCATACGACCGTGTACATTTATCTGAATTCTTTTCTGGTAAAACAGCAGATGACTTACTGATGTCGCCATTTAATTGGTACACAGATAATAATATCACCTTACATTTATCTGACCCAGTTACTAATATTGATAGAGCCGCCAAAACCGTTACTTCACATAAAGGTATAACAGAAAACTACGACGTATTAGTAATAGCAACAGGCTCATCTGCATTTGTACCACCAATACCTGGCGTAGAAAAAGATGGTGTATTTATTTATAGAACCATTGAAGACTTAGAACTAATGCAAGCTTACGCCAAAAAAGCTAAAAAAGGAGCAGTTATTGGTGGCGGTTTATTAGGGCTTGAAGCTGCCAAAGCAATGCTTGATTTAGGTATTACAGATACAACCGTTATAGAATTTGCACCCCGTTTAATGCCTCGTCAAATAGATGAAGCTGCATCTAATATCCTTACAAACAAACTCGAAACACTTGGGCTAAAAATTGCAACTAGTAAAAATACATCTCAAATATTAGGCGATACTGCTATTACTGGCATGCAATTTTCTGATGATACGAACATAGAGGTTGATATGCTAGTAATTTCTGCTGGTATTAAACCACGTGACGAAGTTGCAAAATTATGTGGTTTAGAAGTGGGGCTTCGTGGCGGTATTGTAGTAAATGAACAACTACAAACATCAGATGCTTCTATTTATGCCATTGGCGAGTGTGCTTTATATAATGGTATGATTTACGGTTTGGTGGCACCAGGTTACGATATGGCTAATGTTGTAGCAACAAACCTTACAGCCCCCCCACCCCTCCAAAGGGAGGATTTAGAACCCTCAATTAATAATGATTTTATTGTTTCAAGTTCTTCTATTGTTCCCCCTTTGGGGGATCAGGGGGCTTCCTTTATTGGGTTTGACATGAGTACCAAACTAAAACTAATTGGTATTGATGTGGCAAGCTTTGGCGATCCATTTATACAAAATAAAGACACCAGAACAATTGTTTTTGAAGATACCATGAAAGGCATTTACAAACGCATCAATATTACTGGTGATGGCAAGTACTTACTAGGCGGTATTCTAATAGGTGATGCAGAAGCTTACAATATGTTGCTTCAAACATCTAAAAATAAAATTGTATTACCACCAAATGCCGAGGATGTAATTTTGGGTAGCCGTGGTGGTGAATCAGAGGCTGGTGCTGGTGTTTTAAGCTTGCCAGACGACGCGATTGTGTGTAGCTGCGAAAGTGTAACAAAAGCTGGCATTTGCACGGCAGTAAGCGAAAGTGGTTGCGAAACCATTGATGCCATTAAAAAATGTACCAAAGCAGGTACTGGTTGTGGTGGTTGTGTACCAATGGTTAAAGATTTGATGCTACACACAATGAAGGCGCAAGGCAAATATGTACGCAATGTTATTTGTGAGCATTTCGATTATTCTCGTCAAGAATTGTTGGACTTGGTAAAAATGGACCAACTAAAAACTTACGATGAGGTATTAGATACATTTGGCAAAGGTGATGGTTGCGAAATTTGTAAACCCTTGGTAGCTTCAGTTTTGGCTAGCCTTTGGAACGATATGATTTTAGCAAAAGGCAATGCAACAGCACAAGATAGCAACGACCGCTTTTTGGCAAATATTCAAAAAGGTGGTTCTTATTCTGTAGTACCACGTATACCTGGTGGAGAAATCACACCAGAGAAATTAATTGTTATAGGCTCTGTAGCCAAAAAATACAATCTCTACACCAAAATTACAGGTGGCCAACGCATCGATTTGTTTGGCGCACACTTATCAGACCTACCAAAAATTTGGGAAGAGTTAATTGCTGCTGGTTTTGAAAGTGGCCATGCCTACGGCAAATCGTTACGTACAGTAAAAAGCTGTGTAGGTAGCACTTGGTGTCGCTTTGGCCTACACGACAGCGTAAGCTTTGCCATACAAATTGAAGAAAGATATAGAGGCCTACGTTCGCCACATAAATTAAAAGGTGGTGTATCTGGCTGTATACGTGAATGTGCCGAGGCACAAAGCAAAGACTTTGGCATAATTGCAACCGAAAAAGGCTGGAATTTATATGTATGTGGCAATGGCGGTAGTAAACCACAACACGCTTTATTACTAGCATCAGATTTAGATAGCGCAACGCTTATTAAATATTTAGATAGAATGCTAATGTTTTACATAAAAACAGCCGATCCATTAACCCGTACAGCAACTTGGCTTAATAAAATGGAAGGCGGTATAAATTACCTACGTAATGTGGTGGTAAATGATAGCTTAGGCATTGGAGAAATACTAGAACAAGAAATGCAAGCATTAGTAGATAGTTACAAGTGCGAATGGAAAGAAGCCATAGAAAACCCTGAAATAAGAAAACGTTTTAGCCACTTTGTAAATGCACCTGAAGAAAAAGATCCTACGATGAAATTTGAACCCATGCGAGAACAAAAAAAAGTAACGGATTGGAAATAAAAATCTTTTAGTAACCAGCTTTTGAATTAAGTATTAAACATCGTTCCGCCTAAGGCGAACACTTGTAAAGCTACAACATTTATCAATTTTTTTATTGCAGCATATTAAAAATAAAATCATGGAAGAATCAACAAAAAATACATCCCCTAACAGCAGTAAGCCAAGCATTACTGACGATAAATACACTTGGTTTTTTGCTTGCGATAGTGCAGATGTACCAGACAATGGTGGCGTTTGTGTAAAATATAACGAAGATCAAATTGCTTTGTTCCACTTTACCCGTAGAGGCGAGTGGTATGCTACTCAAAACGAATGCCCACACCGTAAGCAAATGGCATTAAGCCGCGGCATGATTGGCTCGCAAAATGATGAACCAAAAGTTGCCTGTCCATTTCATAAAAAAACATTTTCGCTAATTACAGGAGAGTGTTTAAGTGGCGATGAATGTGCAATTACCACCTATCCTGTAAGCGTGGTAAACGGCAAGGTGTACATAGGTATGCCTGCTAATAATAACTAAACTATTACAATAACCACAATTATTAACTCATTACTAAACAACGCTTATGATGCTATAACAAACACCTACAACCCAAAAAAGAGCCCAGTAGAATTGCAGTTCTAACTGGGCCAGAAAATTAAGATGGCAATAATAATTCACCTCAAAAATCAACCAAAACTAACATGAAAAAATCTTTTGTAAAGGTTCTCTGCACAATTATTTTTTGTGCGGTAGTTGTTCACACCAAAGCGCAGTTCACTTTAACAGGCCAATTAAGAACCAGAACCGAAATTCGTGATGGCCTAGGTAACCTTACTTTAAAAGGCGCTTCAACCGCTGCTTTCACATCACAACGTACACGTTTAAACTTTGGCTACAAATGGGATAGATTAACGTTTGGCGTTGCTATTCAAGACGTTAGAGTATGGGGGCAAGATGCATCTACCATTACCAACAACGATGGTGCAAAATTAATGTTGCACGAAGCTTGGGCAGATTTAACTCTAGCCAATAAAGCCGATACCACTGTAAAATTCAAGTGGTTCGATTTAATGACTATCAAAATAGGTCGCCAAGAATTAATTTATGACGATGTAAGACTAATAGGTAATTTAGATTGGTTACAGCAAGCTCGCAGGCATGATATGGCTTTACTTAAAACAGTACATCATGGCTGGCAGGTAGATTTAGGCTACGCCTTTAACCAAAATAACGATGCATTTGGCACTACTAATGCTAATTATGTACCAGGTAATACACCCGCTTATGTGCGTAACTCGGCAGGTGCATTAGTACCAACACCAGTAGGCATAGTACCACTAGCAGTAGCTGGCAACGCTGCAAATAACAGTGCCATTAATGGTACACCAGTATATGCTAATCCACCGGGTACCAATGCTGCTACACAAGATTACAAATCGTTTACAAGTCTTTATATTAGTAAAAAAATAAACCAAACCAAATTCTCTGCTTTATTCTTTGCAGATAATTTCGGCAAATACAAATTAGATAGTGTAGGTAATGCTACAGCAGGCTATGTATATGGTCGTAGATTTGTGCCAGCAAGTGCAACAGAT
>JAAFHG010000688.1 GCA_013297585.1 Chitinophagales bacterium | reverse complement strand
AAAGTTCTACCATCTTTAATAATTGTGCCAGAACAAATAGGTTTTAAAGTTGCCGAATTGATAATACCATTTTGAGGTGTATTAGGATCAACATTAGCATTTCCTTGAGCATCCCAAACTACAGAATTTATTGTTGTAGTATCGTAAGGTACTGCTATTTGCAAAAATACCTGATTATTAACTACAGCTTTTACAGATGAAGACGACGTATCTGTACCACCAGGGTTTTGAGTAATATTAATTGCACTTAAATTATTAATTGCAGTACCAGCATTGTAGCCATAGCTTTCACCACCTCCCATACCATATGCAATTGCGTTAAATCCTGCTGAAGCAGCTAACGTATGTGCTCCAGGGGCAACTACCCAAAGATTTGCGTATGAATAAGCTGGGTCTTGGGGATGTGCAATAAATGCATTTGCAACATTAATTTTAGTTCCTTTAGCATAACTTAAAGTGGCTGCACCTGTATCTACTAAATTACTTCCATCCAGTAAAAAGCTACTAACAGCAGATGTAGGAATAATTACATTTACATAACTACATGTATTACCTGTTGTAGCACCTGTTGCAGGCGATTGCACTGCTGTAGAGCTTTTACCTTTTGCAGAAAACACAGTTGCAGATTTTATGGTTTGCTGTACTGGGCTTAACATAATCATTTCAGGACCACCATCAATAGCACCTGTCATACAAAGTGGAGACATAATAAACTGAGTAACATTAATTGGCTTATCACTTTCAATTAAGCTTGGTTGATTTGTTTGAAATTCATAATATAAATTATTAATTAATGTTGCAGGATTTAATGGTGTGGTATGAGAAGGATTGTTAATCCAAACTTTTGTGGCTCCATAAAGAGTTGGATTTTGAACATAAATTCTAAAATAATTAATCCTTTGTCCTTTGGTTGGCATAGTTAAATATTTTGTACCCCATGCCACAGAAGGAAACATTTGTTGAAGTAAATGATCAGATCCCTGACTAGCTGAGCAACCAGCAATACCATTAACTAAACATCTCCCATTACCTGAAAATACTGTAATTTTTTTATCACAAGTTGTTTTTACAAGTGATCCACTTAAATCTAGTCCAACTGCCTTACCTAAACCTATACCAGAACCTGCACCAGAAATGAATCCCATTGCATTAAATACTTGTCCTTTATTTAAGATTATTGTATAAGTAGAGTCTTTTTTATATTTAACATCTGCAGGTTGATGATTATCATTAAAATTTATTGTTGTACTTGAATCTACCACATTATTTTTAGGAGTAAATGTTACCTGCGTATTATTTTCATTAGCAATAACAAAGAAAAATGAATTTGGATTAGAATTATTACTTTGACCCCCAAATCCTTGAACAATGTAACTAGAATTCCAAGTATTTGATGGAAATAACATAGCACCTGCTCCAGTATTTCCTGTTGTATAAGAATGTAAAAAAGCACTAACAGGAACTCCATTATCGGTATAAATGTGAATTGACTTATTACTAATACCTGTTGCATACAATCGTGCATCAGGAAGATTTGCTCCATTATTGTTATTTGCTGGGTCTCCTGTTGGAAAATTAGTAAACTCATAATAACTGTTTGCAGGTATAATTTGCGTTTGAGCATATCCGCCACTTGACAAGTCAACATGAACTGTGGCTGGCTGATTACCCGTAGTAACATATACTGAAAGTTCAGGTTCTCCTGAAGTTCCAGATTTTGAGCTCATTTTTTCTTGATAACCAAATCCTGCCCAAAAATCTGTACCCATGTTACTTAATGTATCCTGATTTTGCACAACATTTGCACCAATAAAAACAGTATCTGCATTTGGTGCAATTACGCCTCCCCCATTGTGTGTTATTATTCCTTTAATATTTCCGTATGTACTTGTAGTACTTTTAACATAAATTATTTTATTATTTATTGTTGCTGCACTGTAAGGCAAACTTAAAGTTGCATTATATATTCCATTAAAAGTACTACAAATAGTATATCCTTTTGTAGCTGTAATAGTAACATTTCCACCTGTTGGGTTTAGGTTTCCTGCATTTAATTT
>JAAFHG010000636.1 GCA_013297585.1 Chitinophagales bacterium | reverse complement strand
TACCAAAAGTGCAGAAGGTGTATTAGCACAAATTACAACTGCAGGCGACTTGGTGAATAAAGTTGACACTGGCAAACAAGTGTTGGTAATGTACAAAGGCTATACAGAAGATGGTAAAGAATTTGACAGCAATATTGGCAAGCCAGGTGCACAACCTTTGCAAGTTACTATTGGTGCGCACGGCGTAATTCCAGGTATGGAAATAGGATTGAAGTTCTTTGGTAAAGGTGGTAAAGGTACCATCTTTATTCCTGCAAGCTTGGCTTACGGCCCACAAGCGCAAGGTCCTATTAAAGCAAACAGTAACTTGATTTTTGATATTGAAGTGGTAGATGTAACAATTGCACCTCCACCACCACCAGCTCAACCTGGTATGCCACAAGGTATGCCTCAGCGCTAATTGTAGCTTTGCTAAATAACAAAAACGTCCGATGGTTTTACAGAAGCTATCGGACGTTTTTAATTATTAATTGTTTTATTCAAGCTATCTTGCTTTAAATCTTAACCCATAATTTATGACACCACAACACTTTAAAAATCACAGTCGCTTATTACTTGGTTGGCATGGCATTACTGCATTTCTATTACTGGTTTTATTAATTGGTTCTATTATAAATCTATGTTACGCCAGTTGGGCAACACATTTTACGGCAGCATTAGTTGTGTTGGTAGCTATTATTCTCATTTTTATCTTTTGGTTTGCTAGAGTATTTGCATTGAAAGCGCAAGACAGAGCCATTCGAGCAGAAGAAAATTTGCGTCATTTTGCATTAACAGGTAAATTGTTAGATAGTCGCTTGCGTATTGGGCAAGTAATAGCACTTCGCTTTGCATCAGATGCAGAATTTGTAGCACTAGCTACTAAAGCTGCCGAAGAAAATTTACCTTCAAAAGCTATTAAAGCCGCAATAGTAAATTGGAAAGCTGATTATTATAGAGTATAAAAATGATACTAGCGTATTGGGTTTATTACATTGTCACATCTTGATAAACATCTTGTAAACTGATCGTAAACCCAATACTTTCTATTGTAAATGCCTCATCAATTGTATTGTATTCGCTAAAAAGCCATGCACCATTACTTTGCTTTCTACCAATTCTCACTTGTAAAGACACGGTATCTACCGTTATGTATTCTTTAAAACTGTCTATTTGCATGTAAAAGAAAAATTTTCTGCCCAAATCATAATCGGTGGTTGAAGGCGATAGGATTTCTACAATAACTGTTGGATTTTTAATGGTATCCTTAAACTCGTCTGATAGTTCCAATTCACCACATACAATAGTGGCATCAGGATAAAAGTAGGCGTCTTTTGATTTTACCAATACACGTAAATCACTCGGGTAAATATCACAAGGTTTACCTTTTAAAAATGGTTGTACGGCACCTAGTAAATTGCTTAATATTTTGTTGTGCTTAATAGATGCGCCAGCCATTGCAACTACTTTGCCGCCTACATATTCGCTCTTGTAGGACTGCAATCTTTCCCACGCCAAATATTCTTGTGGGCTCATGTTATTGCCATATTGCAATGCTGGTTCTTGAAATTGCATAGTGTGAATTTAGCTTTTTTCTTCTTCAAAATATAGCGCTACAGCATCGTGCCATTCTTTAGGCATCGTTGCTTTTTCTCTTGTTATCGCATCTATAAAATACAACACTACTTTGCCTACGGTCAGCAATTTCTCATGTTGGTTATACACTTCCTGGTGAAATTCTATTCTGTGTTCTTTTGGCAATTCTTTTAACATGGTTTTAATGGTTAGCAAATCATCGTAATGTGCTGGACGTAAAAACTTACAAGTCAGTTCTACTATTGGCATAATAATGCCCATCGCTTCTAAATCTTTATACGTAAAACCAAGATTGCGTATGGCTTCTGCACGGCCTACTTCAAAATATTGGGCATAATTGCCATGGTATACCACATTCATTTGGTCGGTTTCTGCGTATCTAACTCTTATCTCTGTGTTGCTTTCGTACATGCTGTTTAATTTCTTGTTGGTAAAGTTATTGCCATTTGTTGTTTATGCACAAATTGATGGAACGATGTTTGTTCCCTTGGCTGCAATTTACCTTTAAGCGTATTTTACATTTTGTTAAGATTGAAATACGAATCTTTGTTAAAACCCCATCAATACTTTATATGCGCAGAATTACAATATTGATAACCTTTTTGCTTAGTACGCTGCTATTTTCAGCGCAAGCACAATACACAATGGTAAACAATGATGTTGATGCCAACTTTAAG
>JAAFHG010000007.1 GCA_013297585.1 Chitinophagales bacterium | reverse complement strand
ACCCGAAATGGTAAAAGTTCCATAGGAACGACATATTTCCGGTAGTAAAATAAACTTCCGAACACCTGTGACTTTAAGACCTGACGGGTTTGATACAATATCTAATACTATCCTCGCCTTGGTTCGTGTCCTCACCACAGGTGTACGAAAGATATTTATGAGGTGTTACACAATAAAACTTCATTTAGTTTTTCAGGATTTCCACCACACATTCTTATTAGATCCTTTACAATTTCATTTTCTAGTTCATTGCTAAATTTTAGTTTGGGTATTTTAAAGCCATTTAGTTGATTTATTTTTTTGTGAGCCGTTAATAGTATGGCTGCAATCATGGTTACGTACAAAACCACTTTTATGCCATTTTCATTCCTGCTTAGCAAGTGTTTAAAATTGAGTAATTGTTTAATGAACTTAAAAAACACTTCTATATCCCATCTTCTTTTATAAAGCTCTGTAATGTCTATTGCTGTTAGGTTTTCTATGTTTGTTATAAAGCTAATTGGCTCATTATTTTCCAGTCTAACAGCTTCAATTCTTCTAAATAAATGCTTGGGCTTAATGCCGCCTTCCCCATAAAACTGGCACCATTCATCACTAACAATTCTTAGAGTAGCAGTTTCAAGTGTCGTCTCTTTTTTACCGTCATTATTTTTTACTTTATCGTGTTTAGATTTTACATTAATCCTTGATACAAATTGAATCCCCTTGTTGGTAAATGTATCGTAGGTGCTTCTTGCGGTAATACCTCTGTCAAATATCTTAATGCTGTTTACATCATTTTCTGATTGTTTAAGTATGGTTTCTCTTAATGCTACATTCTCACTGTTATGTGTTTGGTCTGTATAAAAATGAACTATCTCTGGAATATCGGCATAGCCAACGGTAAACTTCAGTTGACGATAATTATCTGCATCGCCACCTTTTAACTGATAACCGACATTTTATAACTTGGTTGATAAGGCAACAATGGTAGAATCGAATCGGATAATTGCATTTTTATCAGTACCTAATTCTTTTTTGTAGACACGAACACACGCTTCAAATAGTTTTTCGAAATAGGCAGCATTGATAACAGATAGCCTTGTACCAATGGAACTAAACCGAATACTACTGTGCCTATTTTTACTATTAATGAGCCTAAAAACAAGTGTTTCATAAGCTGATTCCATAGTGCGAAGGCTATTGTCTTTGTGGCTAATAATACAATGCAGCAGCAATTTAAACATCACTTCGCCTTGCAATTTTTTTGTAAAAACGTCCACCTCGGTTTCGATAGCTAACGCTTCCAATAACTTAGAAGGTATTAATGAAAGCACTTTTTGTAATTCCATCTTAAAGCAACGGATAAATTTGATTTTATTGTATCAAAGAGCCAATTTATCTTTCGTACACCTATGGTGAGGACACGTACCAAGGCTGAGCAAAAGGTGTGGCGAAGCCACTTGTATTTTTTTGCCCCTGTTTTAAAACCCTTTTTGTGGCAAAGCCACAAACTTATTTGCAAAATAAAAGCCCCGTGAGGGGCTTTTATTTTATTTTCTTGCTTTAACAAGGAAACTTAAAGAAAACAATATTAATAAAACAGATAAAACTTTTAAAGCTGTTGATTTATGATAATCATTAACAATTGAAGTTGTAAGCTCGTTGTAATAAAGTTTTGGCATTTTACCTACATCAATTGAATCAGACATCTTTCTGCTAATCGAAACAAGATGTTTTTTTCTATTGTAAACTATATACATTTTATAATTTGTTCCTCGCCAATAACTTTCAGTTTGATTAACTAAACTATATTCTATTGGCTCTTTTTTTTCAATTGTCTGTTTATAACTTATGTATAAAGTCAAACAAACTATTATGCAAACTATTAATGTAATTCTTGCTAACCGAAGCATTATTTTGTAAGAAGTATTCATTTAGCTTTCAGTTTTCTTTTTTTCTTTCTTCTTTTTAGTAGCATTTTGTGCAGCATTAGAGCCAGTTTTTGCAGTAGAACCTTTTATCACTTTTCCAGTATTGTCAAGGTTTGTATTTAGTTTTGCATTCTTTTTCTGTTGAGCTGCTTCATTCTTTTTATTATTGACCAGTCTCTCATTTGGTTTTTTTCGTTTAGCTAAATCATCAGCTTTTTTTGTTGCAGCATTAGCAGCAGCCGTAGAATTATCTGCTGCATTTTTATGAATATTTGTTTTCAATAGAGAACCTAAACCAACCTCTGCTAAAGCACCTGACAATATACTCATTAAGTCAAAATCTTCATCTTTAAACATAGCTTTTAAACTACTTTCTAAAGCCGATACTCCTACCTCTAATAGCTTAACTAAAATTTTTTGATTTGTAGGTGATTTAGCCCAAGAAGCAAACTTTGTTATTCCACCATCTAACGCCCCAGAAGCTGCACCAAAACCTGCTGCAATTGTTATATCAAGTGCATCGCCCCATCCTAAATCACTATTTGCTTGTGAGAAACTCATATTCTCAAACAACATTTTATTACTTATTATTCCAGCATATTCAGTAAATGCACCAATAATTGCACCCAGTATAGGATTTTTTCCATCAGGGTCATTGTAAAGTAGTGGGTTATTATAGGAGTAGTGATAAACACTCCAGCTTTCTTGATTTTCTTCATCGGCTATTGGGTCAATTTGCATAAAACGCCCCAACTGTGGGTCATAAGTCCTTGCCATAACATCATACCACTCTAAACCACTTCCATCACTGAACTCCTCATTTTGCAACTCACTGCCTTTGTTAAACTTCCTTTTATTTACTAAACCATTTGCAGCCCTTGAGGATATGCCTTGCATCACCAACCCGAACGGATAGTAATGCGTTTCCTCTACCAATGGCCCCTTGGTATGCGTTGCCTGTAAATTATCAAAGAACACGTTAACGTTTGGCGTTTCGTTGCTTTCGTAAATGTACAGAAAACCATTCTTACTCATTGGGATATTTTGCAGCAAATGCGTTTTAAATTCTTGGTCGTTGCCCACAGGGTCGGCACTGCTACTGCTACCCGCCACATATTTAAACTGCTCATCAAATAATATCCAATTGATAAATGCCTTAGGCTTACCATTGCCGCTGCCATAATTGTTTGTTTGGTCAATTAAAAAATTGGATATGCCCGGCGTTAGTGTACCACTTGATTGCAAGATGGCAGAGGTTGCACCATGTACTGCACCACCCGCTGCTTTTACTGCACCATTGGCTAATGTTGTCACTAAATCTGTTACTGGGCTACCTGTTGAGGGATTTGGTGTTGTGCCATTAAGTCTATACCAACTGTTTGCCCTAATGTCTACCTTATCGCCTGCCATTACTTTCAGCACTATACTAGTACCTATTTTATTGCCACTACCATTTACCATGGCTACTTTATCATTAGGGCTAGTATAGGTATCAGTTGGGTAATCTATTGGCTTATCTGTTCTCGTGGTTTCTATGTTGGCGTAAAACTATTTTCGGTCGTAGCATTGGCTGTTTCCATACTAGCTGGCGGGTAGGCATTTACTTGTTGTTCATCCGTTAATACCATTCTGGTATTACCCGTTGTACTCATCTTAGCATTTGCTACAACTAAAAAAGTATTTGCAGCAAGTTTAGAAACGGCGTAGGCAAAGCCATACGCCGAGTGTGAAGATGGTAAACCACGCCTAGTTGGGTTTAATAACACCAATGTTCCAACGGCCTTTACTAGAAACTATAACAATTTAGCACAAAGAAAGCATTCATGAATAGAGCCTATCTCATACAGTTGTTCTAAGGTTTATAATAAGATTGCCGCTTATTGAGGGAATCCCGAAGAGCGAGCAACCAAAAAACTGGCGAGAGAATGCATTCTTCAATAATATTTTAAAACTACTTCTTTGCGTTGGTCAATTTAGATATACCAATATGGCAAATTGATGGCTTACCATTAGATTGTGTAATTTTTAATCGAACCTTATCTGTTACAATGTATTTAGGTAGGTTAATTATTTTGCAAGCACCAATAATATCGCCTTTATAAAACGTATCCCAATTTTTACCCACAAATGCTTGTAGTTCATATTCTTTAATAGAAAACACTCGCAGCTTAGAAAAATTATCGCCTAAATCTTTTAAAGTAGCATTTTCAAAAATACTTATATAATTAAAAGATACGCTACTATCAAACAACATTACAATATCGGCCATAGAATCTGTGGCTGCCCAAAACGATTCTAAACTAAAGTCATTGGCATAAGTTGCAGGATGCTGTTCTAAGGCTGTACTTGCAACAACAGGCTGTTTAAATGCCAAATTAATTGGGCCTGTTGGTAATTTCTTTTTACCACCACGAATGCCTAATCTATCGGCCAATTCTAAAATTCTATGTTCTTCATTTGTTCTAATTTTACCTGTTATATCGGGTGGCACATTAATAATCAAAATATTATCGTTGGCCGTACCCCAATAAAACAATGCTTCTAGTTCATCTAATGGCCTGGGTACTAACACATTTTTCTTTTGAAACCAATTCCATCTATCCGATAAGCAAATGGTATGTTCAAATGGCAAGTAATACAGTGTACTATCACGTTCATAATATTTAGGATCATCCCATCTAACCAAATTGGGGTCTTTTATTCTAAAGTCAATTGGAAAATATCGTATAGGATCGCCCGTTGCATAATTTTCTGGCAGTTGTGTAACGTTGCGATTGATAGGCTTACCGATAGAATGATTTACCGTAATCATGCAATTGGGCTGTAACTTTTTTACATCACTGTATATCTGTTGTAAATTCCAATTGTAGCCTTTTTTATCCCACGCACCATCAAACCACAATTCACAGATAGCGCCATAATTGGTCATCAATTCGGTTAATTGGTTTTTCATGTAGGCAACATAGTCGCTATTATTTTTATAACTCGGCTCGTGCCTATCCCACAAAGAATAATATAAGCCTAACTTTATGCCATATTTTTTACATGCTTTTGCTACTTCGCCCACCACATCTACTTTTACTGGCGATGCAGCTACATCGTAGTCGGTGAATTTACTATCCCAAAGACAAAACCCATCATGGTGCTTGGTTACAAGAATTACATACCTAAACCCAGCTTCTTTGGCTATTTTAACCCATTGATCGCAATCTAAGTTGGTAGGGTTGTAAGATGATGCAGGTAATTTTCCATTAGACCATTCAATTTCGTTAAACGTATTAATACCGAAATGAATAAACATACCATAGCCTCTTTTTATTTGACTTCGTTGTGCAGATGACATCTCTACTTTTACATTTTGAGAGCAAACATTGGAGCTTACTAATAATAGCAACAACACAAGTTGTTTTTTTAAAAAGTCTTCTACTTTATTGATTATCATTTACTTAAATAATTATTTTACTGTTTAATAGAATAAAAGCTAACTAGCAAAAATGTTTCAGTCATTTTACCGTTAAAGTGCTTACAATCGTTGCCTAACTAACTTACAATTGAAATTAGCATCAATAAATTCGTTTTTCATCTTCCAATAATAACTTGGCTAGTACACACCCTAAGTTTGAATAGCTTATACCTAACCAATCACGGCTTTAAAGCAGAAATTCGCTTTTTAATTATAGTAAATCAAGAATTTGTATTTAGGGTAGCTTGTTTACAAGTATCATAAATTATCTGATAAATTCATTTGAGTACAGATTTTAAATATCATCCAAAATGATAACAAAATTGCTTGCCGCCGTCATCATTATATCATCATTATCCTGTTCTCAACCCGCCAAAACAAATGTTAGTGCTGAAGAAACACCTACTTCGCCAAGATGGCAACAAGAAGTGACAGAAACCATAAAATTATTTGGTCATAGAAATTGGATTGTAATTGCAGATGGCGCTTACCCACAACAAAGCAATGCTGCAATAAAAACAATTACCATTGATGCTACCCAATTGGAAGCAGTAGATGTTGTTATCAAATCAATAGAAAAGATTAAGCATGTATCTGCCAATATTTATACTGATAAAGAGATGGCATTTGTAGTAGAAGAAAGTGCGCCGGGCATTGAAGATTATAGAAGGCATTTAGATGCATTGTTAAAAGGTAAACCAGTTAAAAACATGTTACATGAAGACGTTATTAGAGAGCTAGACGCCTCTGCAAAACTGTTTAATGTGCTAGTTATAAAAACAAATATGGCTATCCCTTATACCTCTGTTTTCTTTCAGCTAGAGTGTGGCTATTGGAATGCCAAGGCAGAAGAAAAGCTTAGGGAAAATTTATTAAAACAACGATTCAAAAACTAATGAGTAACGAACAAAATAGCAATGCCTGCTGCGACCCAAGTACTGGCTGTTGCCCACCAAAAAAAACTGTTGCGGCAGAGCCAATACAAGGCATTGTGAGAAGAGATTTTATTAAAATGCTAGGCTTAACTACTAGTGGTGTAATTGTTGGTGCCAATGCCATTGGTTCAAACAATTACATTGGCGTTAAATACAATATTCCTACTAACAAAGGCCTATCTACCAATTGGTATAAAAGCCTGTACGAAAGGGGTAATGCAGAAGTTTACACAGGAAAAGAACTAGCATATATAGGAATGCCCATTGGTGGTTTGTGTAGTGGTACAGTGTATTTAGGTGGTGATGGAAAACTGTGGCTTTGGGATATTTTTAATGAAAATAAAGAAGGTATAATTGACAAAACTTATAATGATTGGGGGGGAAGAAAAACGACTAAACCAAGAGATGGTGCCAATTATATTTTTCCCGTTTCGCCAGAATATCCATTTGAGCAAGGCTTTGGTATAAAAGTAGTACAAGGGAAAAAAGTTTGGGAGAAAAGTTTAGACTTTAAAGGGTTTAACAATATCAGTTTTAAAGGTCAATATCCTATGGCTGAAATTAGCTACAGCGATGCGCAATTACCTGTTGCAATAAGCTTACAATCCTTTTCGCCTTTTATTCCTTTAGATGTTGCATCGTCTAGCTACCCTGCTACCGTAATGACCTATAAAGTAAAAAACACTAGTAATAAAAAGC
The DNA here is from genome assembly GCA_013297585.1 of Chitinophagales bacterium. Taxonomy (GTDB): domain Bacteria; phylum Bacteroidota; class Bacteroidia; order Chitinophagales; family Chitinophagaceae; genus Parasediminibacterium. The sequence continues at coordinate 20,402 of JAAFHG010000007.1, read as the reverse complement.
TGAGTGTTGAATTAGCAGGATGGTTGCAAAATGCGGTTTTAAATAAAACAAAAGAGGCAAACGATGTGGTACTTACCAATACCATTGAACAACATAATGGCAACACAGTGTTAGCTTGCAAGGCTAATACAGCTAGCCAAACAGTAAAGGATAGTAGCGATTTTGGTAGTATGTCTTTACTGCTGATTTCTAAAAATGAAAAAACAAAAGGCGAAGCAGCCATACTAGCAAATGGCAATCCTCTATTTCCCCAAAAAACAACACAGCAAGCTTCTGCTGCTTTACACGAGCAACTAATTGGTACTTTAAGTAAAACCATACATTTAGAAGCGAACGAAACAAAAGACATTACGTTCATTATCAGTTGGTATTTCCCTAATGTAAAACTTCCGCAGAATGCAAAAACTAAAGGCGAAAATAAAGGGCGCCATTACAGCACACGATTTAACGACGCCAAGCAAGTAGCTGTAACAATTGCAGAAAATTATACCCATTTATATTCTAAAACACAAGCTTGGAAAAATGTATTTTATGAAGCTTCAACATTGCCGCATTGGTTTTTAAATAGAGCATTTTTAAACACGTCAATTTTAGCAACAGAAACATCTTTTCTTTTAAAGGATGGGCGTTTTTGGGCATGGGAAGGCATAGGTTGCTGTTCGGGTTCTTGTACGCATGTTTGGCATTATGCACAAGCTTTAGGTAGAATTTTTCCCTCATTAGAAAAAAACTTGAGAGAAAAAACTGACTTTTTGGTAATTGATAAAACTACGGGTGGTATTGATTTTAGAGGCGGTTTGGCAAATAAGTATGCAGCTGATGGTCAAGCTGGCATTGCATTACGCTCATATAGAGATTATCAATTATCAACTGATAAAACATTTCTTGAAAAAAACTGGGATGCCATAAAATTATCGCTACAATATTTAATAAACTTAGATAAAGAAGATGGTGAAGCAAACGGTACCATTTTTGGCGAACAGCACAATACTTTAGATGCAGAATGGTATGGCAATATTCCTGTTATCACATCGCTTTATTTAGCAGCACTTGCAGCGGCAATAGCAATGGCAAAAGCGATGAATGATATAAAGGCAGAACAGGTGTATACTAATATTCTTGAAACTGGCAAAACGAATATAGAAAAGCTCTTTAATGGCGAATATTTTATTCAACAAGAAGATCCTAAACACAAAAAGGCGATAGGAATTGGTAAAGGCTGCTACATAGATCAAGTTTTCGGGCAAGGTTGGGCACATCAAGTAGGGCTTGGGCAGTTGTACAATAAAGAAATGATTGATAGTTCGCTTGATGCCCTATGGAAATACAATTTTGTTCCAGATATGGGCAAACTACGAAATAGCTTACCGCCCACAATTTCAGGAAGACCTTATGCACTTAGTGGAGAAGCTGGTTTGGTAATGTGTACATGGCCTTTGGGTGGCAAAATGGATGATTGGGAAAAGCATTGGCAATTTGGCTATTTTAATGAATGTATGACTGGTTTTGAACACCAAGTAAGCAGCCATATGATTTGGGAAAACAAATTAGACGAAGGGTTATCGATTATGAGAGCCGTGCACGAAAGATATAGTGCTGCAAAAAGAAATCCTTACAATGAAATAGAATGCAGCGATCATTATTCAAGAGCTATGGCAAGTTATGGTGCATTTATTGCAGCCTGTGGCTTTACTTATCATGGACCAAATGGTGAACTTGGCTTTGCGCCAAAAATAAATCCCGAAAATTTTAAAGCAGCCTTTACCGCCGCAGAAGGTTGGGGTAGCTTGCAACAAACAAGAACTAAGGGAAATCAAACAAACACCGTTGAGCTTATACATGGAAAATTAGCACTACAACAATTAACAGTAGAATTAAGCGAAGGCGTAACTGCTGAAAGCATTACACTTAGCTTAAATAAGAAGTTAATAAGTGTAACAACTAAAATACGCAATAGCAAAGTAATTATTGTTTTTAATAAACTTGAGCTTAAAGAAAATGATACACTAACTGCCAACTTGAATTACATATAAATTTATATTTTAATTTTTATAGGTATTTGTTAAATACTCTTTCAAATAACAGTAAAATTAGCTATTTATTATATATATCGTCTGGAGCCTTACATTTATATTATAATAATTAATAATACAATTAGAATGCAAAGCGCATATTTATACTGTGCTAATTGAATGAGGACAATAGCATCACATACATTTAAATAGCCACTTAAAATAAATTTTAATTAGCTGTATCGGCATTACGCTGTATTCGCCTATTACAACTTGGTTTATAAACACACTAAGATTGAATTGATTATACCTAACTATTCTGAATTAATAATCGATTTTCGTTGCTACAACGAAACGCTTTAAATATGAAATTACTATACCACGTATTGCCCACACTTATTCAACTACAACAAGTAAGTAAGCTATTGCAACTTCAACAAAAATGTGCTTAATAAAGCAATTACAATATACATATATCAGAAACATTTGTACCGTCACACAATTTAAACTACATGACCAAACTAAGCTTTTACACGCTATGCCTTTTCATGGCTATTGCTAACCAGTTATTTGCACAAACCATCAATACTGCAAGCATATTTGGCAATAATATGGTGCTACAGCAAGGTATCAATCCGCCCATCTGGGGCACTGCAAAACCTAATGAAAAACTTACAATTTCTTTTGTAGATAAAGTACAAAAAACAAAGGCTGATAAAACAGGCAAATGGATGGTGAAACTACCTGTAATGAAGGCTGGTGGCCCGTTTAAAATGGTAATTTCATCAGCATCAGATTCTATTGTTTATCCTTCGGTGTTTGTAGGTGAGGTTTGGCTTGCTGGTGGGCAATCTAACATGCAACTATTAATGCCTGAAATAAAAAATGCAGGCAAAGAGATTGCAGACGCCAACTATCCAGCTATTCGCTTTTTTACTGTAGGCATGAACATTAGCCATAAACCATTAGATAAAGTAAAAGGTGAATGGCAAATTTGTACACCAGAAAATGCAAGAAAGTTTTCAGCCGTTGCCTATTTTTTTGCTAGAGAATTACATCAGCAAAAACTAATACCAGTTGGTATTATTGCTTCTTCGTGGGGTGCATCACCTGCAGAGGCTTGGACCTCTGGCGAATCGCTGCTTACCTACCCTGATTTTAAAGATTCTATTACAAAATACCAACAACTACAAGCAGATTGGGAATTATTATACACGAATTATTTAGCCGAAAGAGACGCATTAAAAGCGCAACCTGCTAGCAGCAAAAAACCGCCTGTATTACCTTTAGAAAAAAACTATCCATCCGCATTGTACAACGCAATGATAGCCCCATTGGTGCCTTATGGCATTAAAGGTATTATATGGTATCAAGGAGAAAATAATGCAAGAAAGGCAATTCAATATCGTAGCTTATTTCCATTACTTATTAACGATTGGGGAACAAAATGGCAAAACAACACTTTACCATTTGTGTTCGTACAATTAGCCAACCATAAAATAAAAATTGCAGAGCCGGTTTTTAAAGATGAATGGGCTTTGTTGAGAGAAGCGCAGCTTATGACATTGAACGTACCAAATACAGGTATGGCAGTAACCATAGATATTGGCGAAGCCAATAATATTCACCCAAAAAATAAACAAGATGTAGGTAAAAGATTGTTTTTGGCGGCTAATCATCTTGCCTATAATAACACTACAGATACTTATTCTGGCCCTATTTATCAATCAATGAAAATTGTAGGTAACGAAGCAGAAATTAGTTTTACCCATGTAGGCAAGGGGCTAGTTATTAAAGGCGATACACTAACTGGCTTTGCCATTGCTGGCGTAGATAAAAAGTTTTATTGGGCCACTGCAAAAGTTAAAGGCGATAAGGTAATTGTGAGTAGTAGCATAGTTGCAAATCCTGTGGCTGTAAGGTATGCGTGGGCTAGTAATCCAGATGCGCTATTTTATAACCTTAACGGTTTACCAGCATCGCCTTTTAGAACAGATGATTGGCAATAAATTATTCAAATAAATACATATTCGTATAGCTGACTTTATAATATTATTCAATTACAATTGCTTCAAATGAAAAAAAACATAACCTATTTATTACTCGGTAGTATTTTAACTATTGCCACACTAACTTCTTTTGAAAAGAGTGTTAACCCATCAATTGATAACCCGAAAAATACAGCCAATACTACCAAAGTAGGTAAAGAAGTACAAATGCTTATTTCTCAAACTACTAATTTGGGGCAACCAAGCATTCAGCTTAATCCAGATTCAATGTATTCATCTTACGATTTAAACAATGGACTTTTTAGGCTTTTACCCAATGGCTATGAAGATAAAGTGATGTCGTTTCATTTACCCAAAGGCTATATGGTGGTATTTGCAGAAAACAGCGATGGCACAGGTGAATCTGCTTGTTTTGTGGCTGTAGAAAGTGCTATTGATGCAAATTTACCAAAGAGATTATGCAATAATATTTCATACATTAGATATATTGCTATTAACAACCCAGAAAAAAAAGGTACAGATGCTGTAAAAACCGAGGCTGTAACTGCTTTAAGTTCTCAATGGTATTACGGTTGGAGTATCAATAGACCCTCTTTTCCAAACCAACAATTTGTACCCATGACATGGGGAAAAGGTACTGCAACAGATGACTACGCAAAATACCTAATTGGCAGGCAAGATGTTGATCATTTATTATCTTTTAACGAGCCCGATAATAAAACCCAAGCAAATATTCAAGATTTTGATACGGCCATTGCACGATATAAAATAATGCAAAAAACTGGCTTACGCCTTGGCTCACCAGCACCAACACAAGGGCATGCTATGGGCGAAGGAAAATGGCTAACGCAGTTTATGCAAAAAGCCGCCAAAGAAAAAGCAAGAGTAGATTTTATTGCGCTTCATTGGTACGATTGGGGTAATCAAACCAATGATAAAGAAACCGATGCGCTTACCGCTGAAGCTATATTTAAGCGATTTGTGAATTATATGGAAAAAGTACACGCTACCTATCCTGATAAACCATTATGGCTTACAGAATTTAACGCGAATGTTAACCGTAAATCTGAAGAAGTGCATGAGAATTTTATGAAAATGGCTACAGAATGGATGGATAAACAAGATTATATAGAGCGCTATTCTTATTTCTTCGAAAGAAATCATCCTGAAATAAATGCTGATAATAGCTTGTCAGCCATTGGAAAACTTTGGAAAAGTATTAAAACAAAAAAAGCATTTACTAGCAATATTATTGGTGATGCTATTACGTTTAAAAAGGCAAAATGAGGCATATAAATTTTAATAATATTAAACTATTTAACGCTATAATATTAAATAATTAATACTACTAACTCCCCTGTAGGGGTTGGAGATTGTATTTAAAAAACTAGAAAGCCCTGCAACAAAACGTTGCAAGGCTTTAGCTTTATACCCCTATAAAACTTAGTTATATCGTTGGATAAATATGGGTTTATTGAAACAAAATATTTGTAGTATACTTTTGGTTATTAGCTTCTGTAATTAGCATTTGACACCTACCCTTTAACTGTACTTTTGGCTGATAACGATTACCGCTAAACACACTGCTTTCAACTATTTGCCCAACACTATTTATAATCTGCAAGCTAGTACCAGCGGCAAAGTTTTTATTAAAATTTATGGCAGAAATTACTGGATTCGGATACACACTTAATACTGTAATTAACTGGCTAAAATTGACTACTTGCACAGGGCTATAAGCTATTTTGCCATCATTATCAATTTGTTGTAAACGATAGTAGTTATTGCCATTAGTTGGGCTTGCGTGTGCAAATGCATAACTATTGTTTTGCGTAGTGTTACCATTACCATTTACAAAGCCAATATGGTTGTAATTAATACCATCAACACTGTGTTGTACATTAAAGCCTTTGTTGTTTACTTCGGTTGCAGTGCCCCAACTTAATTGCGATGTTGTACCACTTGCCTTAGCTGTAAAACTGGTAAAATTTACTGGCAATACTGTTATACCCATACCTATTGCAAAGTCTGAGAAAGAAGTTAGGTTGTTAACGGTAGCAGTTACGGTAGTTCCATTTACTGTAGCTAAATTATAAGTGCCTTGCACTGCCCAAGCAGTGGTACTATTATCTCTTTTTATAACCGTGTATCTTGCTGCGTCAGTAACACTGTTAGTAGAAACTCTTAAATTTAAACTAACATTGTACGTACCACTACTTGGTTGCGCATTTGGGGTAATGCTGTACCAGCCTGCGTTTAAAGCACTAGAAATAGATACACCATTTAATGACGTATTTGGTGCAGTACCTGTAATAGCACCAGTTGTAAATTTCGCAGATAATGATGTAACGCCTACTAGGTTATTAGCACTTACAGTAGCAGATTGAAAACTAGTTGAACTTCCTACAGGAAATTCGTAAGCGCCTGTTGCAGTAATTGCTCTTTGCAAAGTGCCATTGGTAAAATAATTTGTGGCATTTGCACCAATAATGCTTGTACTTGAAGGATTGGTAATGTTGACAATTTTACCACCCATATCAAACTTACCCGATGTGCTATTAAAGGTTACGCCATTAATAGCCATATCGTAAAAAGTATTGAAGCTGCTATTAAGTATAATGCTATTTGTAAAAGGCTTAGTCATAAAAAAGTAAGTAAGTGCATTACCTAAAAACTCAACCGAACCATTACCCTTCCATTCTGTAGCACCTAAGCCTTGGAAAAAGCCAGCGCTATTTATTTTAATAGTGCCTTCATTTCTAATAGCGCCAGCAATAGTTAAACTAGTGGGTAATGTTACAACTGCACCTGCATTTACTTGTAATGTGCCAGAAGTTGGCGAGGTAAAAGTGCTTGGATAATTTGCCGAACCAGTATTAAAAACTGCTTTAACAGACGCTGTTGGCACACCATTCGTCCAGTTAGAAGCATCGTTCCAGTTGGTGTTTATACCCAACCAAGTTGTTGTGCTTATTGCAGGAAAATTGGCACTTTTACATTGTGCAAACGCTTGGTCTGCTCTTAAGGTTGTGTATAATGGCGAAGGATATAACGTTGTAAAATTTGGTAGTGCGTTGTAACCTGTTAATGTAGTATTACCAAATACAGCAGTTGGTAGTGCAGTATTACTTGTATTAAAGTTGGCAACTATGCCATAAGTATCGCCATAGGCAGCCAATAAAGAAAGGCCTGCTGTAATTGCTTTACCACCGCTAATAGCTTTTGTAATATTTAAGTCAGCGTCTGTTTCTGTAATTATATTGTATTCGTTAGTAGCATCTGCTGCAAAAAAATAATCAACCCCATAACCTAATGCGATACCCTTAGCACTTTTTGTTCCCATCAATAATCTGTTACCACTTATGGGTATAAAAAATGTATTGTTTGCACCGTACTTACCTAGTAATAAATTACCAGCTTTATCACACTTAATAATACCTGTAAAATAACTAGGATAACCACCCAAAGTAATGGCAGGTATTGTAGCTAATATATTGGTGTTAGTTTCTGTTTGAACCCACCCGAAGTAAACATTACCAGTAGCTTTATCAACAACTAAATTGCTGATAGCTCCCCTAAAACCATACGTCCAACGCTTGTTGCCATTAGCATCTAGCGACATATAAAAACTATATACAGCACCTCCTATTGTTGTTAAAGGTGCTGTAACGGTTTCGCCGTTAAACACAATTGTTCTACTAAAGCCATAGCTTGAGAGGTACACGTTTTCATCATCGTCTATAAACTTATCTTTATCAACATTGGTTTGTTGTGCACCTAAGGTAAGCGATGAATATTTTGTCCAAAGCGTATTACCATTTGCATCTAACTTGTAAATAGAATACTTATCCGTACTTGTGGTAGCATTATTGGTACTACCTACAAAAAAAATATTGCCAGCAGCCGAAACAGCTATTTTTAAAACTTCTAATGTAGCAACACCTGGCCCTGGAACTACACCCAAATCAAAACTTTTTGCCCAAAGGGCTGTGCCAGTTGGCGAAAATTTTACAATTGCTACTTTACTCAATCCATCTAAAGTGACGCCGTTACCTAAATCGATGGGTGTGTTATTAAAAGCACTAAAACCCATGCCCACATAAAAGTTACCCGCAGCATCGTTTGTAGCTACATTAAACGTAAAATAGGGATTAGCAAATGACTTTAAAATAGTAGTAGCACCTGTTGCAGAAATTTTAGCTAAATAACTAAACTGACCAGGTGTACCAGCAGCAATATCTGGTACTGAAATGGTATTGTTACCCAAATATGCCCCTGCATTAGCACGTGCAACTATTAGCATATCGCCATTAGCATTATAGCCAATATGCTTTGCATCATGCCCATAACTACCTGTATTATAAGCCCAATCCCAGCCACCACCTATTTGGGCAAACGAGAATGTAGAGATAAAAAGTGTTACTATAAATGTAAAAATACGTTTCATAACTGCGGTATTTGAGGGTGCAACATATAAAACGTGGTGTACTAGAAAATACCGTTGAGACGGTAGAAGCCCGAAACTAATGCCCCTAACCCCTAAAGGGGAAAATACCAAATAAGATGTGCGAATTACGAAGTAAGATGTATAACTAGGTACTCGCTAAAATATTCCCCTTTAGGGGTTAGGGGCATCAAATATTTTATGTTCGTAAGCCCATTTAACCAAAGTAAGCAGGTTATTGGTGTTTGTCTTTTTAAAAATATTTTTGCGGTGGGTTTCTACAGTGCGTATGGCAATATCTAGTTCGGTAGCAATTTGCTTATTACTAAAATCTTTTTCCATCAAGGCAATAATTTGCTTTTCACGTAGAGTTAAATGCGCATCAGTTACAGATTTTTTTATAAGCGACTGCTTCTCTAATTCATCTAATATTTTTTGCTGAAAATACTGCCCACCATTGTACACTTTTATAATGGCTTCAATCAATTCATCTTTACCAGTTTGTTTTAATAAATAGCCTACAATATCAGCGTCATTTATCATTTCATCCACAATTTCGCCAGAGCTACTCATACTTAAAGCAATAATTTTTATATGAGGAAATTGCTGTTTTACTGCTTTGGCCAGTTGCTGCCCATTCATCGCATCCATCATCACATCACTTAGCAAAATATCTACATTGGTATGTTGTAATAGCTGCAACATATCGGCACCAGAATTAGCAGTAATACAAATATTTACAGCTTCGTTTTGTTGTAATACGGCTACCAAACCATCAATTACTATTTGATGGTCATCTACAATTGCCAACCTTATTTTAGCGTTCTGTATCATGCGTTTGTAGGTATATGAATAGCCACTAATGTACCATTGTTGGCTGACGAATCCCAACTAACCGTACCTTTTAAGTACAAAATTCTTGATTGAATATTTTGTAAGCCAATACCGTCTGTTGCTCGAGTAATGGTGGTATCAAACCCTTTACCATTATCCTCAATCATTACATCAATACCTTCTTCATCTTGGTTAATGGAAATATCTAACTGCGTTGCTTCGGCATGTTTTATCACATTGTTTACACTTTCTTGAATTACTCGGTACAAAATCGTTTCTACATGGCTTGGCAAGGCTTTTTGCAACTCTTCTGTTTGTAAATTAATAGATAATTTACCAGTATTTATTTGTCCAATAAATTCTTTTACAGCATTTACCAAACCCTTTCGCAGCAATGCATTCGGCATCATATTATGGCTTACTTGACGCACTTCTTTACAGCTTTCATCTACCAACAATAATGTCTTATTTATCAGTTGGTATTGTTGCGAGTTATCTGCCTGTGTTTGATTATCTAAAGCTTGCAAGTTTAACCATGCGGCCGTCATCAATTGCCCCACACCATCATGCAAATCTTCTGCTATACGTTTACGCTCTTTTTCCTCAGCATTTATAATTTCTATGGTAGCTTGTTGCTGTTGCTTGGCCAAAGCAGCTTGCATAGTTGCCTGTTGTTGTAAGGTTCTTCTTTTGTAAAATGAGTAGCCTAAAAGCAATATCAAAACTGTGAAAACTGATAAAGCGATAATGGTAATATTCTTTCTATTTACTTCTAATTCTTGTATGCGTTTTTGTTTGTTAAGGTCTTGTATGCGTTCTTCTTTTTGAGTTGAGTCTAACCGATTTTGAAGAATGGTTTCGTTTTTAATACTTAGCTGTAAACTATCATCTGCCAATTGTAGCCCAGCATCTGCCAAGGCTAATTTTTGGCTAGCGATATCATACAAATTTTTATTAATAGCTATCTGCTGATTGGCAATAGCAAGCGATTTTATTGAGTCGGTTTTGTTGAGTAAACTGATTAATAATTCCTTTTTTTCAACATCGTATTTGGTCTTTAATTCGTTCACTTGCTTTATTACAGATTCACCCGACGTTTTTTCAGTAATAGCTATGTATTTTGAACGATAAATAAAGGCACTTTCAAAATTACCTACGGCTGAGTCTAACATTGACCGATGGTTATAAATTTCGCCATAAGTAAAAGGCTCTGCACCATATTTAATAGCTGTGGCTTCTGCATCTTTAAACCATCGTAACGATTCATCAAACTTTTTAAGCTTCATGTATCCATAACCAATATTTTGTTGCACCAAAGCCACACCAAGCTGTGTTTGGTTTTCTTTTGCAATAGTTAAAGATGATTTCAAATACACAATTGCAGTATCATAATTGCCTTGACGTAAATTAATAGCACCTAAATTATTGATACAAATTTGTACGCCACGTTGAAAGTTTGACTTTGTAAAATTCACCTTTGCCTCTAACAATAATTCAATCGCTTTTGGATAGTTTAGTTGCACGGCATAAACGTTGCAAAGGTTAAGTTGAGCGATACCAATAAGTCTTGAATCGCCAATGGTTTTTGATGTTTGTATGCTTTGTGTGTAGTATTTTAAGGCCTCTGGATAATTTTTTGTTTCATTCATTAACCTTCCCAGATTATTTTGAATAGAACCTATAGATTTTACATCCTTATTGTCTTCTTCAAGTTTTAGAGCTCTTAAAAAATAGTCGATTGCGATTTCGTTATTTCCTTTATCTCTATAAACATTACCCATTGTTTGGTAAACCGTACTTAGGCCAAGCTTATTTTTATATTTTATAAATATTTTTTCAGCTTTTTCTAGTTCAATTATCGCATTGTTTTGTTGCAGAATTACCAAGTATGCTTGCCCCATATTTCTATAACATTCTGCATGCGATAGCTCATCATTTGTAGTAGACCAAATATTACTTGCTTCTTTAAAAAAAACTAACGCTTTAGGTCCATTTGTTTTAGAAATAAATAGATTGCCTTTCGCTTCCAATGCTTTTGCAATCCCTTTTTTATAGTTAATTTTAGTAGCTTTTTCTTGTGCTTGATTTGCGTACAAAAATGTGTTTGCAGAATCGGCAGCTGAATATAATAACGCTATTTTATTAAACAGATTAATTTGAAGAGTATCTATTTTTTGAGAAGGCAATAATCGTTTTAAACTATCTATTTGCGATACATTTTGAGCTTGCGATATAACACATGCTAATAAAGGTATTACTAGAATTAGTTTTAATAGTTGACGCATAAGCAGCAATGTCTGAAAAATAATTTATTTTACGTTTATTGTTTAACCAAAAATCAAAATATCTTATCATCTACCACTAAACACCGCTTTTCTTTTCTCTAAAAAAGCAGTCGTGCCTTCTTTCATATCATCGGTAGCAAAGCAACTACCAAAGGCTTCTATTTCTAATGCGTAGCCATCACGTTGCTCATCTTGTGCAGCATTGGCGGCTGTAATGCAGGCTGCTACTGCAATAGGTGCTTTGGTGTTTATGTTTTGCAAAATACTATTTGCCTTGGCTAATAATTCATCTTGCGGTACTACATAATTTACCAAACCGTAATTTAGGGCAGTTGTAGCATCAATCATATTGCCACTAATTAGCAATTCTATCGCCCTACCCTTGCCTATTGAATGTGTTAATCGTTGTGTACCACCATAACCTGGCAGCAAACCAAGATTAACTTCAGGCTGACCAAACTTAGCATTATCGCTAGCAATGCGAAAATGGCAACTCATGGCTAACTCGCAACCACCACCAAGCGCAAAGCCATTTACACAAGCAACTATTGGTTTTGGGCAGTTTTCTATTCTAAAAAATGTATCCTGACCGGCTTGTGCCAAAGCCACACCTTGTTCTACCGATAAGCCTACAAACTCAGAAATATCTGCACCAGCAACAAAAGCCTTGCTACCGCTACCAGTAATAATAACGCTTTTAATATCTGCGTTAAAATACACGTCATCAAGTACTATGTTTAAGTCGGTAAATACAGCTTTGTTTAAAGCATTTAATTTATCAGGGCGATTGATAGTAACGGTAAGAATATTAGCCTCAAGTGAGGTAAGAATAGTTGTGTACATGGCAAATATTTTTTTAAAATGGTCTATTATTTTTTACCCAAGCTTTAATGTAATCTGCAATTTCTGTTGTGGTAGCACCTGGGGCAAATAATTTACCTACACCCATTGCATGTAACGAACGCATGTCATCATCTGGTATAATGCCACCGCCAGTAAGCAATACATCGTTCATCTCTTTTCCCTTCATCAAAGCAATAATTTTAGGAAAAACGGTATTGTGTGCACCACTTAAAATGCTTACGCCAATAGCATCTACATCTTCTTGCAAGGCAGCATTTACAACCATTTCAGGTGTTTGGCGCAACCCAGTATATATTACTTCCATACCTGCATCTCGCAAGGCGGTAGCAATAATTTTTGCGCCTCTGTCGTGGCCATCTAGGCCTACTTTAGCAACTAAAACACGAATGGGACGGCTCATGCAATCTATTATTTAATTATTATAATTTAATTATATATTGAATGGCTACTTGCTTAATTTTTATCATATTGGCTAATTTTACAACGCAGCCAATACCTTTTTAATTCTACTAACTGTTTCTTCCTTACCAATAATACTGGCTATATCAAATACATGTGGGCCAAACTTGCCGCCAACCAACATGATTCTAAATGGCAACATTAGTTCGCCTGGTTTTATTTGATTGGCTGCTGCCATTTCTTTAAACGCAAGTTCTAAATCGGCAGCCTCAAACGAACTGCTTAGTTCTATTGCTTTGATTAGCTCAATAAAAAACAAGTTTTTCTTTTCATCCCATTTTGGCTGTATCGCAGCAATATCAATCGTTTCAGGGGCTTTAAAAAAGAAAGATGCTTGCTGCACAAAGTCGTTTAGGAAAGTACATCTATCTTTTACAAGCTCTAATACTTTTACCAGTTTAACATCATCTGAAACATCAATACCTGCTTCTTTAAACAAACCTGCAACTTGCAATTGATAACTAGTAACTGGCATTTTCTTAATCCATTCGCTATTGTACCATTTTGCTTTTTCGTAGTCAAATTTAGCACCGCCTTTATGTACACGTTCCATACTAAACTTGGCTATCAATTCTTCCATGGTAAATATTTCTTGACCGCTACCGTCGTTCCAGCCAAGAGCTGCTAGCATATTTACAAATGCTTCTGGCAAAAAGCCTCTCTCTCTAAAGCCTGTGGCTACTTCATTGGTTTTAGGATCTGTCCAATCCATTGCAAATGTTGGAAAACCCAATCTATCGCCATCACGTTTGCTTAATTTTCCATTACCATCTGGCTTCAATATTAATGGTAAATGTGCCCATTGTGGCATGTTTTCTAGCCCAAATAAATAACGCCACAGCAATATATGTACTGGTGCACTTGGCAACCATTCTTCACCACGAAAAGCATGGGTAATTTGCATTAAGTAATCATCTACCACCACTGCTAAATGGTAAGTGGGCATACCATCAGCTTTTAGCAATACTTTATCATCTACTTGGCTAGTATTAAAACTCACTTCGCCACGTATCATATCAGTAAAAGTAACATCTTCATTTACCGGTAAATTAATACGAATAACATAAGGTACGCCATCAGCAATTAATTGTTGTGTTGCAGCTTCACCAAGAGTTAAAGAGTTTTTCAAACTCATTCTTGTAGCATGATTGTATTGAAAATTAGCAATTTCTTTACGCTTTACTTCTAACTCTTCAGCAGTATCAAATGCGTAGTAGGCTTGGCCTGCGGCTATTAACTTATCTGCATATTCTTTATAAATTGGCTTGCGTTCACTTTGCCTGTATGGTGCAAATGGCCCACCATGTATAGCACTTTCATCTGGCTCTAAACCGCACCATTTTAAGGTTTCAAAAATGTAAGCTTCTGCGCCTTCTACAAACCTAGTTTGGTCGGTATCTTCTATGCGTAAAATAAAATCACCACCATGATGCTTGGCGAATAAATAATTAAACAACACCGTTCTTACGCCACCTAAATGCAAACCACCAGTTGGTGAAGGGGCAAATCTTACACGTACTTTCTTCGTATTCATACTGCAAATATAAATGTGTTAGCTAGTTGGGTAACGATTTTGCAAGGCAATAAAAAAGTAGTAATGTTATTGTATGAAAAAATATCTAACAACAATTGCTTGCTTCTTTTTTGCCATTACCACAAGCATATTTGCGCAAGCAAAAACTACTAATGCACCAAAAGGTGAATATTACCAACTAACTGTGTACCATTTTAAAACCAATACACAGATAGCTACCACAGAAACCTATTTGCAAAACGTGTACTTACCAGAGTTACATGCCTTCGGTATTAAAAACATTGGTGTATTTACAAGTATTGATAACGATACTGCGGCCGATAAAAGACTATATATACTAGTGCCTATTAAAAATCTAAGTCAACTAGCCGATATACCTAAAGTTTTGGCTAGTAAAAAGGATAATAGCAAGTATACCACTGCTTCTTACAATCAACCGCCTTTTGAGCGTATTGAAAACATAGTACTTAAATCTTTTGAACTAATGCCACGAATGCAAACACCTCAATTAACTGGCTCAGCCTCAGAAAGAGTGTATGAATTACGTAGTTACGAAGCTTCTACAGAGTTTTTGTATAGGCAAAAAGTAAAAATGTTTAATGCAGGTGGCGAAATAGCCTTGTTTAAAAGACTTGGCTTTAATGCTGTTTTTTATGCTGAAGTATTAGCTGGCAGTAGAATGCCTAATTTGATGTATATGACTACCTTTAATAATAAAGCCGATAGGGATGCGCATTGGAAAACATTTGGTAGCGATAAAGAATGGAAAACCCTATCAGCTTTGCCAGAATATCAAAATACTGTTTCAAAAAATGATACAAGGTTTTTAAGACCTACAAGCTACTCAGATTATTAATATTTTACTAAAATGCTGGATTTTATTACTATCTGCATGACAGTACATGATGGCTAATAAAGCGAAGACTTTTACTTTGGTGTTTTATTGCTTTGTCCATTACGAAAACAATTAATTCATGCAAGTCATTTTAGGAGTTATTTTTCATTTTATTGGCGGTTTTGCCTCGGGTAGTTTTTACATGCCCTATAAAAAAGTAAAAGGTTGGAGCTGGGAAAGCTTTTGGATTGTTGGTGGACTTTTTTCTTGGTTAATTGTGCCACCGATTGCAGCCTATTTAACCATACCAGGCTTTGCAGAAATTATTAAAAATACACCAACAAGTACACTTACTGCAACCTATGTAATGGGCTTGCTTTGGGGTATTGGTGGTTTAACATATGGCTTGGGTGTTCGCTATTTAGGTGTATCGCTTGGTAGCTCTATCATACTTGGTTTGTGTTCTGTTTTTGGCGCTTTAATTCCTTCTGTTTACTACTATTACAATCAAACTGAAGGTAAAGACACAATTGTAGATTTATTTACAAGCCATTGGGGCATTATGGTGATTCTTGGCTTGGCCGTTTGCGTTATAGGCATTGTTATTAGCGGCAAAGCTGGTGCTATGAAGGATAAAGACTTAGCAGGCTTAAATAATAGTATTAAAAATAGCTCATCAGATGCGCATGGGCATGTTGATGCTGGTGGTAATGAATTTGAGTTGGGCAAAGGTTTAATACTAGCTATTATTTCTGGCGTTTTAAGTGCTTGTTTTAGCTTTGGCATAGAAGCTGGTAGTAGCATGGGTGCTACGGCTAATGAACTTTGGAAGGCTGCCAATCCACAAGAAACTGGTGAGTTTTTATACAAGAACAATGTGATTTTCGTCGTAATTCTTTGGGGTGGCTTAACCACCAATTTTGTATGGTGCATGATATTAAATGCACGTAATAAAACCTTTGGTGATTACACCAATAAACAATCACCATTGCTTAAAAATTATCTTTTATGTGCTTTAGGTGGTACCATGTGGTTTTTACAATTCTTCTTTTATGGTATGGGCGAAAGTAAAATGGGTAATGGCGCAAGCTCATGGATTTTACACATGTCTTTCATTATTTTAGTAGCCAACATGTGGGGCTTATTGTTAAAAGAATGGAAAGGTGTAACCAAAAAAACAACTACTACAATTATTATAGGCATTATCACAATTATTGCATCGGTAATTATTGTAGGGTACGGCAATTCGTTAAAACCGTAAAGCATTAAAACCCCAACCCTAAAGGGGGTTAAGAAAAGATTAAAGCAATTAGAATTATAAAAAAATAAATTATAAATTATGAGTAGTTTTGATAATTCCCCTTCAGGGGTTAGGGGCATCGGGGTTTTCAAACATGTAAGCTATTTGTGGGACGATGCAAAAGCCGCATCTATGGCAGGTGATGAAGTCGCTTTATTAATCTATCGCTCTAACTTATTAGGTGCAGATTTACGATTAACCAATTATGGTGGTGGTAATACGTCTTGCAAAGCAATGACCAAAAATGTATTAACAGGTGAAGCTACAGAAGTAATGTGGGTAAAAGGTAGCGGTGGTGATTTAGGGTCTATTAAAAAAAGCGGCTTGGCTGCTTTATATATGGATAGATTATTGAGCCTTAAAAACGTATATCGTGGTATTGAACATGAGGATGAAATGGTAGAATTATTTAACCATTGCATTTACGATTTAGCTTCAAAAGCTCCATCAATTGATACAGCTTTACATGGTTTTTTACCATTTAAACATATTGACCATTTACACCCTGATGCAGCCATTGCAATTGCTGCTGCAAAAGATGGCAAAAAAATCACACAAGAATTATTTAGTGGTACAATAGGCTGGGTAGAATGGCAAAAACCAGGTTTTGATTTAGGCCTTCAATTAAAACAATGTTTGGATGAAAATCCAGGTATCCGTGGTATCATGTTAGGGTCTCATGGTTTGTTTACTTGGGGCGATACAGCTTACGAAAGCTATATCAACACCTTAGAAGTTATTGAGCGTTGTGCTGAATATTTGCAAGATAATATTGGCAAAAAAGCACCCGTTTTTGGTGGTCAAAAATTAGAATCTTTACCAAAAGAAGGTCGCTTAAAACAAGCCGCTTCATTGGCCCCAATTTTACGTGGTTTCTGCTCTTCTCAAACAAAAATGATTGGTCATTTTACTGATGATGACCGTGTTTTAGAATACATTAATAGTAACGATTTAGATAGACTTGCGCCATTAGGTACTAGCTGTCCTGACCACTTTTTACGTACTAAAATCAGTCCATTGGTTTTAGATATTGAAGCTGGTGACGATTTAAGCGATGTAGCTGCTATTAAAGCAAAACTACAACCACAGTTTGAGGCTTACCGCCAAATGTACACTGACTATTACAACACTTGCAAGCACCCAAATAGCCCTGCTATTCGTGATACAAATCCTGTTGTAATTATTTTTAGAGGCGTAGGTATGTTCACCTTTGCAAAGGACAAACAAACTGCTCGTGTAGCTGCTGAATTTTATATCAATGCTATCAATGTAATGAAAGGCGCAGAAGCAATTTCTGAATACACGTCATTACCACGCCAAGAGGCATTTAATATTGAATATTGGTTATTAGAAGAAGCCAAATTGCAACGTATGCCTAAGCCAAAAGCTTTAAGCGGTCGTATTGCTTTGATAACTGGTAGTGCTGGTGGTATTGGTAAAGCAATCGCTAAGAAATTTGTTGAAGAAGGTGCTTATGTTATTTTAAACGACATGAATGCTGAACGTTTAGAAGCTGCTGGTGAAGAATTTAAAGCACAATATGGCAAAGATGCTTATGCAACTGCTGTATTAGATGTTACCAACGAAGCTCAAATTAAAGAAGCAATGGATGTTGCAGCTTTAGCTTTTGGTGGTGTTGATATCATCATAAACAATGCAGGTTTATCAATCTCTAAAACTATACAAGACCACACTGAAAAAGATTGGGATTTATTATACGATGTGTTGGTAAAAGGTCAATTCTTTGTTACACAAGCTGCCGTTGCAGTAATGCGCAAGCAAGATATTGGTGGTGACGTGATTAACATTGTAAGTAAAAATGCGTTAGTATCTGGACCAAACAATGCTGGTTATGGTTCTGCAAAAGCTGCTCAATTACACCTTAGCCGTTTGAACGCTGCTGAATTAGGTGGTGACAAAATTCGTGTGAACGTTATTAACCCAGATGCGGTTATTAGCGATAGCAATATTTGGGCTGGTGGCTGGGCCGAAGGTCGTGCTAAAGCGTACGGTGTTACCGTTGCCGAATTACCTGCTTACTATGCAAAACGTACCTTACTTAACGAAATTATTTTACCTGCTGATATTGCCAATGCTTGTTATGCATTTGTTGGTGGTTTACTAGGTAAATCAACTGGTAATGTATTAAACGTTGATGGTGGTGTTGCTATGGGCTTTGTAAGATAGCCCCTAACCCCTAAAGAGGAATGATGCCCCTTCCCTAAAGGGTGATTACTGTAGCGAGTATTAATGAGAAAATTTTGTTTAAATGAATGAATCAAAAAATATAGAAATCAGCGATTCTTATAACTCCCCTTCAGGGGTTGGGGGCAAGGCTGGGGGGCGTCGCGTAGCTTTTAAAATGCAACTGTTTCAAGGCTTTGAAGCAGAATACAAAAAACGCCATGATGAGCTGTGGCCTGAATTACATGCGTTGCTAAAAGCAACAGGCATCAGTGAGTATTCTATTTTTTTAGATGAAACCACGAACAGTTTATTCGGTGTGCTTAAAGCTGAAGATCCAAAAGCATTAGACGATTTACCATCGCATGCAGTAATGCAAAAATGGTGGGCTTATATGGGTGATATTATGGCATCTAACCCTGATAACTCGCCTGTAAGTGTACCGCTGAAAGAGGTATTTTATATGCCGTAAATGCCCCTAGCCCCTAAAGGGGTATTATAATAGTGGGTATTTAAAAATGATAGTAAATGAATAACAAAAAGTAGTACAATTATTAAACTTCCTCGTAACGCCCCTTTAGGGGTTGGGGGCAAAAATTAATACAATGTTATTAGACAAACAACTGATAGAAGATCAAAATAAAGGCTTGCTAGCTAACCACAAACGCAACTTTGAATTTGTGGCTGAAGGCGTGGTTAACTTAGATGATGTACTTAAAAAATTAGTGGCTTTTCAAATAGCAATACCATCTTGGGCTTTGGGTACAGGTGGTACAAGATTTGGGCGTTTTAGCGGCTCGGGTGAACCAAGAAACCTAGAAGAAAAACTAAGTGATGTTGGTTTGTTGCATGCTTTAAACCAATCTAGCGGTGCTATTTCACTACATATTCCTTGGGATATTCCTCAAGACCATGCTGCTATCAAATCACTAGCTGCAAGCTATGGTTTACAATTTGATGCGGTTAACTCTAACACGTTTCAAGACCAAGCAACACAAGAACATAGTTATAAATTTGGCTCGCTACAACACGTTGATAAAGCGGTTCGTAAGCAAGCCATTGACCATAATATTGAAGTAATAAAACAAGGTGTGGCATTGGGTTCTAAGGCTTTAACGGTATGGTTAGCTGATGGTTCTTGCTTTCCTGGTCAGTTGAATTTTAGAGGTGCTTGGGAAAGAACTTACGAAAGCTTGCAAGAAATTTATGCTGCTTTACCAGAAGATTGGAAAGTATTTGTAGAGTACAAAGCATTTGAACCAAACTTCTACTCAATGAGTGTTGGTGATTGGGGACAATCGTATTTGTATGCTTCTAAATTAGGCCCTAAGGCTTATACGTTGGTTGATTTAGGTCACCATTTACCAAACGCTAATATTGAGCAAATTGTGAGCTTATTAATGATGGAAAACAAGCTTGCGGGTTTCCATTTTAACGATAGTAAATATGGTGATGACGATTTAACCGTAGGTTCTATTAACCCATACCAATTATTTTTAATATTTAATGAACTAGTTGAAGGTATGGATGCGAAAGGTATGAACCATGCTACCGATTTAGGCTGGATGATTGATGCTAGCCATAATGTAAAAGATCCTTTAGAAGATTTATTACAATCTATTGAAGCAATTATGATTGCTTA
>JAAFHG010000422.1 GCA_013297585.1 Chitinophagales bacterium | reverse complement strand
TTATTGATGTTTTCTATCCTTTTTTTAAAAAGATAATGCCGCTGCAAACCTTTAGGTACGCAGCTTGTGGTGGTGCAAATATGGTAAACGGTTTTGTAACTTTTACTACTATCTTTCACTTATTACAGCCCTTAAAAGTTGTGCAATTAGCAGGTTTTGCATTTGAGCCTTATAGCATAGCCCTAATCATTTCTTCCTGCTGGGTTTTTATAGTTGGCTTTTTTCTTAATAAATACATTGTTTTTACTAGTTCAAACCTAGCATCTAGAATACAATTATTCAGGTATTTTTTATCTTTCTTCTCAAACCTTATCATAAATTATGTTTTATTAAAGGTATTAGTGACTTATGCTCATATATACCCGGTTTTGGCACAAGTTATTGTAACAGCAATTATCGTAACTATTAGTTACTTTACACAGCAATATTTTACATTCAAAGTAAAAGAAGAGGTTATTAAAAACTAGTGATGTAAAAGCAAACCATGTACACTTTTGTTATAAAGGAAAATATTCACCAACTTATTAATACCATTTACAGGGGCTTATTGTTGTTTATAGCGGTAGTAATTTTTTTTACCCCTCCAACAATATCAATTGTAGTAAGTTACATTGCTTTTTTTCTGCTACTGGTAATGGCCATTTTTATACATGTACTGCAAATAAAATATCCAACTGTTCATAAAATAGTAATTATAATAGCTAGTGCAATATTGCTATTGACAACAGCAAATTGGCTTTTAGCTTCTGTATTAGTTGCCTTAAATTTTGTTATTCGTTCCTTCAAACAATCGCCAACCATACAATTTGAAGAAGATGGATTTACACTAAAGAAGCTTTTTTATAGCAAAAAATACACTTGGGACAATTGTTCTAATATTATCGCTAAAGACGGGCTGCTAACCATAGATTTTATCAATAACCATTTGCTACAACTACCTATTGATGAAAATAAATCAGCAATAAACAACGAAGCCTTTAACAGTTTTGTTTTGAAAAAAATAGATAAAGTAACAATTGTGTAATTTTTACAAGGGCTGCATCAGTGCTCAAAATTTGATTAACAATTAAAAAAATTGTCACAATTACAGTAATTTTATTTCAATACAACATTTATGTCAAAATTTTACTTAGCTTTTGTTAACTTCTTACTAATAATTAATACATCCTTTGGTCAAGCGCCAAGAATAAATAGCTTCACTCCTATAAAAGCTCCAATTGGAGCTACTATTACCATCACTGGTAGCAATTTCAGTACTTTACTTACTGCCAACACAGTCTATTTTGGTGGGGTTCAAGCTACTGTATTATCTGCTACAAGTACTAATCTACAAGTTACTGTTCCAGTAGGAGCCGCTTTTGGTGCCATTTCTGTTACGGTTAATAATTTAACTGTTTATTCAAAAAACTGGTTTAGTACAACTTTTGGTAATGGTGAAGCTATTAACACTGAAACCTTTAAAGCTGCCACCATTATTGCAAATACTCATAAACCTTGTTTCGCAGATTTTAATGGAGATGGTTTATTGGATATGGTTGGTTTTATAGGCAGCAATAAAATAGCCGTATATAATAATATTGGTAGCCCTGATAAAATTGAATTTTCAACAGGAGTTGAATTTGCCGCCTCTAACGGTGATCAATTAATGGCCCGAGATTTAGATGGTGATGGCAAATTAGACATTATTTTATCTAATACCAGTTTCTCAAGTGTTACTATATTCAGAAACACTTATACTGGCGTTTCATTCTCATTTGCAGCCCCCACTTATTATTCTTTTATTAGTGGCGATAATGTGTACAGCTTTGATGTAGCAGATATGGACAGAGATGGTAAACCAGATTTAATAGCCGGATATGTAAGTTCTGGCAGGGCTTTTTCAATTGGTAAAAATACAAGCACTGTTGGTGCGATTTCTTTTGCTGCAGGTATAAATGTTTCTTATGGTTCTATTCCTGGAGGTTCTGGAAATGTAGGCAATTCTGGTGTAGTAAGGGTAGCAGATATTGATGGGGATAATTTACCTGATGTAACAGTTTGTTCTCGTTTCTTTAAACCATTTTTAGTATTTAGAAACACCAGTACCATGCAAGGTAGTTTTACATTTGCTGCAAAAGACATCATCAATTCTGGCAGAGGCACAGAAATTGGTAATGGATATTTTGATATAATATTAGCTGATCTTGATGGCGACAATAAACTAGAAATTGGCTTTGTATGTCTCGACTCAAATTATGTAGCTATTTATAAAAATACTTCCACTGTTGGTTTGGTTTCATTTGATGGCAGGGTTGATTTTCCAGTTTCATATGCCAATAAAACCCTGGCCTTTAACGATGTAGATGGTGATGGCAAAACAGATATTGTTACATTGGCTTCAGATAGTGTGAATGTGTTGAAGAATAATACTGCAACTGGAGGTAACTTTTTATTTCAAGCAACTGAAAAGTTTAAAATAGATTATGCCACACAAACTATTGATGCTATTGATATTGATGTAGATGGCATACCAGATATTATTGTTGGTGGTTCAAATGTAAATCAAAATAACCGAAATACTACCTATGTGTTACGCAACAGAGTATATGCTCCAACTATCAACTCTGTTATTCCCATCACGGCTAGTCAAGGTACTCCCATTACCATAAAAGGTAAAAGATTTAGTGATGTTACTTTGGTGAGTTTTGGCAATACGAGTGCAACTTCTTTTACTATTGTTTCAGATTCAGTGATTATTGCAATTGTGGGTAATGGATCAAGTGGACATTTTCAAGTAAGCAATAGCAATGCTACTTCAAAATTTCCAGGGTTTACTTATTCTGCACCCATACCAATTATAACTGCTGTTGTTCCATATAGTGGCCAAGTTGGTTCATCAGTATTGATAAAAGGAAAAAATTTCAGCTCCAATGCAACAGAAAACATCGTCCGTTTTGGTGCTGCAAAAGCATATATTGAATCAGGTACTGATAGTACCCTTATTGTAAAAGTACCAGCCAATACAAGTCCTTTACCCATAAGTGTTACCAACGCAATCAGCAATTTAATGGCTTATTCACATCAACCATTTATTACCACTTTCGAAAGTAATATTACTGCATTTAGTAACAGCCAATTTGGCGATACCGTTAACTATGCTACTTTTAGCAACCCTATTAAAATAGCTACTGCCGATTTTGACAATGATGCTAAAACAGATATTGTTGCTTCCGTTTACTTTAATACCAATAGAGCTTCTGTGTTTAAAAATTTAGGGACAGCCAATGCTGTTCAGTTTAGTCCAGCAAAAGACTACAATACTTACACTGGCTCATTTAATATTAACAATGGTGCTGGAGTTACCAATACCATTGCAGTAGACATTGATGGCGATGGAATGCCAGACATGGCATCTATTTGCGAT
>JAAFHG010000455.1 GCA_013297585.1 Chitinophagales bacterium | reverse complement strand
CCAATGATATTAGTAGCATGGCCAGTAGCAGATTGTTGAATAATTGATAATACAGGTTTTTTACCCATTGCTGTGTAGTATTCTGTTACAATACTCATAATTGCACCTACAACAGTACCAACTAAAATAGACATAAACACACCCATTTTAGTAAATGTATTGCTACGCAACACTAAATCGCCATCAGGCAACATCCAATTTACAACAAAGTAAGAAGCAATAACAGTTAAAATCATACTGCTCCAGTTACCTAAATTTAAAGCATTTTGAACGTTTGATTTTTCATGTTTCACACGTACAAACCAAGTTCCTACAATAGAAAATAAAATCCCTAAACCGCAAATTAACATTGGTAATAATATTGGCGACATGCCACCAAAATTATCTTGAACTTTAATTTCTTGG
Source organism: Chitinophagales bacterium (assembly GCA_013297585.1). Taxonomy (GTDB): domain Bacteria; phylum Bacteroidota; class Bacteroidia; order Chitinophagales; family Chitinophagaceae; genus Parasediminibacterium. The sequence goes on along the minus strand of JAAFHG010000455.1, from coordinate 2,824 downwards.
CCTAATACCATAGTAGCTAAAATTGTAGCAACATACGAACCAAATAAATCGGCTCCCATACCCGCTACATCACCTACGTTATCACCTACGTTATCGGCAATAGTAGCAGGGTTACGCACATCATCTTCAGGAATACCAGCTTCAACTTTACCAACTAAATCAGCACCAACGTCAGCAGCTTTCGTATAAATACCACCACCAACACGTGCAAATAAAGCAATAGATTCAGCACCTAAAGAGAAACCTGTTAATACCTCAATAGCTGTGCTAATTTGGTGCTCGCCTAAGCCTTTAAACATTGCTAAGAAAGCAATAAATAAACCACCTAAACCTAAAACTGCTAAACCAGCAACACCAAGTCCCATAACAGTACCACCAGTAAACGAAACTTTAAGAGCTTGTGCTAAACTTGTACGAGCCGCTTGTGTAGTACGCACGTTAGCTTTTGTAGCTACTTTCATACCTATATAACCAGCTGTTGCAGAAAATACTGCACCAATTACAAATGATAATGAAATTATCCAGCTAGAATGTAATTCTCTGTCCCCAATTTTATGTATAGAACCCGAATAAGCTAATAACGCAGCAGCAAACACAACAAATATGCTTAAAATTTTCCATTCTGCTTTTAAGAAAGCCATTGCACCATCTGCAATGTAGCCAGCTAACTCTTTCATGTTAGCATCACCAGCATCTTGCTTACTCACCCAAGCACTTTTAACAGCCATTACTATTAAACCAACAATTCCTAGAATAGGAACTAAATAAATAACATTTTCATTCATAAAATAAATTTATAGGGGTGCAAAATTAGAAAAATTACCCGAATAGTAAAATTTTTTCACTCAATTGATAAACAATGCGTTACACTCTAACAGTAGGGAATAATTTTAATTAACTTCTAGTTTAAAACAATACATTCATCTCTTTTTAACCCCTTTTAGTCGAAGAAATATTATCTTAAATCATGTATAAAATAAATAGTAAATTCACTTTTTGTAAATGGAACATTATGATTTAATAGTTATTGGTGGCGGACCAAGTGGTTATGCAGGAGCCATGCGAGCAATTGATTTTGGAAAAAAAGTTTTATTGATTGAAAAAACACGCATAGGTGGTGCTGGAATATACAACGGTGTGCTTACTTCAAAAACCTTATGGGATCAGGCTTTAAAGGTTTTATCCATTAGAGAAATGATTCCGAATTATGAAGTAAATTTTGATGCCGTTGCCAAAATTGTTAATGAGGCCGTGTTTGAGAGAAAAACACAAATGACGGTTCATTTACAATTGCTGCAAAAATTACAAACCCGTTTGTTTTTTTACGAAAAAGGAACAGCCTTGCTATTAGATAAACATACGGTGCAAATTGCAAAAGATGATCTTTTAAAAACTGTAAGTGCCGATTTTATTTTAATTGCTACTGGTAGTCGCCCTAGAGTTCCTTCAAACATTGTTGTAGATGAAAAAATAATTGTAACCAGCGATGGAATCAAAAACTTCACATCTTTTCCAGAGAGTATGGTAGTGTTGGGTGCAGGTGTGATTGGTTGTGAGTTTGCAACCATTTTTTCGGGCTTTGGAAAAACCAAAGTAAACCTAATTGATAAAGCAGATAGAATTTTACCTTTTGAAGACGAAGACATTGCATCTATTGTAAAAAATAATTTAGAGGCAAATGGTGCACATGTTCATCAGGGCGCATCACTTAAAAAAATGCAATTAGTAAATGGTAAAGTTGAATACGAATTGGAATATAAAAATGGTCAATCAGAAATTTTAACCGTTGATAAAGCATTAATTTCTATTGGACGGGTAGCAAATGTAGAAAACATTGGTCTTGAAAACGCAGGTGTTAAACTAAATGAAAGAGGCTGTGTGTGGGACGATGATACGCAAACCAACATTAGTAATATTTATGTTGCTGGCGATGCTACTACCGAAGTTGCACTTGTAAATGTGGGCGAACGCGAAGCCCGTCATGCCGTGGTGAGAATGTTTGGTCCTACAGTAAAGCCACTTAGTTATAAAAACATAAGCACCATTATGTTTCTTAACCCCGAGGTTGCTGCCGTTGGAATGAACGAACAAGAATGTGTTGCTAAAGGAATTGCTCATAAAGTAGTAAAATTAGATTTTAGCACCAATGCTCGTGCCATAACTATGCGCAAAACCAAAGGTTTTTTTAAAATAATTGTAACTAACGATAGTGGCATGCGAATTTTAGGTATGCGTGCCATTGGCGAGCATGCAAGTAGCGCCATTCAGGCAGTAGCTTACTTAATACATACCAATCAAGGCATAAAAGAACTAGCCGATATGATGCACCCTCACCCAAGTATCATCGAAGGGATTCAGGAGTGTTTAAGAATGCTACTAAACAAATCTATCTACAAACCTTATGTATTTAAAGATCGGTTAAAATGTTATGTCTGCGAAAATGGTATTTGCACACCCATAGAAAGTCTGGTATAATCAAATCTATTTTTACATTTTTTAAAGTGCGTGTCGCATAAAAAACACTACTTTTAATCTGCAAAAACATGAACAAGAGAGTCCTATCTGTTATTTCCATTTCGTTTTCGGTTGCTTTATTAGTACTAATATCTATACAAGTGTATTGGGTACAAAACGATTTTATTGTGCGACAAGAAAGTTTTGAAGATCACGTTAATAAAGCGTTAAGCAACACCGCCGAAAAAATTGAAAGATTAGACACCCTTAGCACTTACAAAAAAATCAGAACCCGAACTCAGGGCATAGTGTTGGGTACATCTAGTATTAAAGGTAAACTTTCCTCATTACCAGATTTTAGAGTTTCTAA
>JAAFHG010000328.1 GCA_013297585.1 Chitinophagales bacterium | reverse complement strand
TTCTTATAAAATAAAAAAAATAATATTATTATGAAAATTCTGGCACTATTACTAGCTATTTCATTCGTTTTTTCAGTTTATGCACAGGAAAAAAAGGTGTCACATACATCAAGGCAATTATACAACACCATCCGTACACAAGATAGTTTGTTATTTGCGGCTTTTAATTCGCAAAACTTACCACTTATGAAAACTTTTTTCTCGCGGAAGCTTGAGTGGTTTCAAGACAATGGAGGGTTAATTACTTATGATACTGTGTTTAGTAATTTTGCCCAAATGTATACAAGGCCTTATAAACTTACACGCACTTTGCAACTTGGTAGCTTAGAAGTACACCCAATAAAAGATTATGGTGCTATTGAAATAGGTACACACCAATTTAAACATATAGAAAATGGTAAGTTAGAAATTGGTACGTTCAAGTTTTTAATGATTTGGAAAGTAACCAATGGGCAATGGCAAATTACAAGAGTGGTGAGTTACGGTCATTAAATTTTATAATAAAGTAGGTAAGAAAAATTGTTTTATAGCAATCACGCATCATGGAAATCTCTCTTAGTGTACTATTATATATAATTTTTAGTTTAATGGATGTCTATTTATCAAAACTATTTGGCCAATTTGTTTTAAGTTTATTTACTTTGGTTAATACTTCATCGTTCAGTTGGTTTTTGTAAGCTTGCAGTGCCTCGCTTAATGTAGCATCAAAACTGCCCAAAATGGTAGCAGCTAAAATACCTGCATTCTTTGCTGCGTTAAGTGCAACTGTGGCTACAGGTATACCATTTGGCATTTGTAAAATACTCAAAACGCTATCCCAACCATCAATAGAATTACTGCTTTTTATTGGCACGCCTATTACTGGCAATGTGGTAATACTTGCTACCATGCCTGGTAAATGCGCTGCACCGCCAGCACCTGCAATTATTACTTTTAAGCCACGCTCTCTTGCAGTTTTTGCGTAGTCAACCATACGTAGCGGTGTTCTGTGTGCAGATACAACCGTCAACTCAAAAGGCACGTTGAAATGTGCTAACATATCTGCTGCTGCTTGCATAATAGGTAAGTCGCTATCGCTACCCATAATAATACCAACCAAAGGTAAATTTGCCATATACTAATTTAAAGCAGCAAGATAAAGGCTATGCTAACATGTACCACATTTTTTTGCGACCACTACATTCTCTCTGGCACACCGATACCTAATAACTGCATACCAGTTTTAAGCACTTGTGCACTTAGTTGCGATAATTGTAAGCGTAGCAATTTCTTCTCTTCGCTTTCTGCATTGGCAATAGAATGTTCGGTATAAAACGAGTTAAAGGTTTTTGCCACATTAAATATATAAATCGCCACTTTAGATGGATCGTGTTCTGTAGCGGCTTCGCCAATAACCGTTGGGAATAATTCTAGTGTAATGGCTAGGGATTTTTCTAAAGGAAGTAATGGTGAATCGCTGTCAATACTTGAAACTTGGAACTTGAAACTTGAAACTTCTTGCTCCATTTTCCTCAAAATGCTCTTAATTCTAGCATGTGTATATTGTATAAATGGCCCAGTAAACCCATGAAAATCGATGCTTTCTTCTGGATTAAATACCATTTTCTTTTTAGGGTCTACACGTAGTAAAAAGAATTTCAACGCACCTAAACCAATGGTGTTGTAAAGACTTAGCAATTCATCGTTTGAGAAATCTTTTACTTTACCTAGTTCTTCGGTTTTTTGTTGCGAAATATTTATCATTTCTGCTACTAAATCATCTGCATCTACCACCGTACCTTCACGGCTTTTCATTTTGCCAGTTGGTAATTCAACCATACCATAACTCAAATGAAAAATACCATCAGCAGAAGGCAAACCTAGTTTTTGGCAAATGAGTTTCAATACTTTAAAGTGGTAATTCTGTTCGTCGCCCACAACATAAATGCTTTGGTCTGCATTAAATTCTTTTTGCTTTTGCTCTGCTAAACCTATGTCTTGTGTAATGTAAACCGATGTGCCATCTTTACGGCGAACAATTTTTTCATCTAAACCATCAGCGGTTAAATCAATCCATACACTGCTATCTTCTTTTTGAAAAAACACTTGTTTCTCTAAGCCTTGTTCTACTAAATCTTTACCCAATAAATAGGTATTGCTTTCGTAATAAGTTTTATCAAAGTCGCTACCAATGCTGTTATAGGTTGTGTTAAAACCTGCGTACACCCAAGTGTTCATAGTTTGCCAAAGCTGCATCACGTCTGGTTTTCCTGCTTCCCAATCTATCAGCATTTGCTGTGCCGCTTTCATTATTGGGGCATCTTTTTCAGCTTGGTCTTTTGTTACTCCGCTTGCAATTAGTTGCTCTATTTCTAGTTTATATGCATCATTAAATTTTACATAATAATCGCCTACAAAATGATCGCCTTTCATGCCAGTGCTTTCTGGTGTTGCGCCATTGGCAAATAATTGCCAGGCAATCATGCTTTTACAAATATGAATACCTCTATCGTTTACAATGCAGGTTTTTACAATATCATAGCCATTAGCCTTTAATATTTCTGCAATGCTCCATCCTAAAAAGTTATTGCGCAAGTGGCCAAGGTGTAGTGGTTTATTGGTATTGGGCGATGAATATTCTACCATCACACGTTTACTATTTGGCGCAGCCTTACCAAAATGCTCGTTATTAAAATTGGTATTGGTAAAATTGAGCCAGTAGCTATCGGTAATACTTAAGTTTAAAAAGCCTTTAATAACATTATAAGCCGTAAGTAGGGTAGGGTTATTGGCTACTAAATAATCACCAAGCTCTTGCCCAAGTGCATCGGGAGATTTCTTTAGTTGTTTTACAAAAGCAAATAATACAACGGTGTAATCGCCTTCAAACTCTGGTTTAGTAGTATTTACCAATATGGCAGCATCATCAATATCTATAGCGTATAGGGCTGTAATAGCTTTAGCGGTAACTTGTTTAATTTGTGCAACAACACTCATATTCTTAACATTTGTCGGCTGCAAATCTAACTGTTATGCCCTTAACTTTACCGCCATTTATGAAGCAATTACATCAACAGTTTCGCAATTTGATTTTAACGGTTGTAGATTTCTTTTATCCGCTGTTTAAAAAGATTATGCCTTTGCAAACCTTTCGCTATGCGGCTTGTGGTGGATTTAATACGTTGCTAGATATTACCTTGTTTTTTACAGCTTATACTTATTTATTTCATGGAGAAGCATTACATCCATTGCCAAACTTGTTGCCTAATTTAATTGTAAGTGCTCACATTGCAGCTTTCTTAATTAGCTTTTCTATTACTTTTCCTGTAGGTTTTTATTTTAGTAGATATGTGGTGTTTCAGGAAACAAGCGGTAGTAAAGTAACACAGCTTACTAAATACATTTTTGTAGTATCTATTTGCATTATGTTGAACTATGGTTTTTTAAAAATATTTATCGAGGTATTTAAATGGCATGCCTTGGTAGCTAAATTGTTTACCACTATGTTGGTGGTAAGCTTTAGTTATATTTCTCAAAAGCATTTTACGTTTAAAACGGTGGCAGACGATTAGTGGCTTATTGCTAGCGAAGCTAACTATTTTCGATTTTTTGTGGAAATCTTAGGATATACGAGCAAAGTTTTGCCACATTCGAAATCAATTTTCTATTTCAAGTAAATGCCCTTACTTTTGCAGCCCATTTCCCAAAAGGCTCAACAAGTGCTCGTCTGTTCGAGACGCCAGTAGGGTATAATCTTAACAAAGATTATTTTATGCCAAAGGTAAAAACAAACTCAAGTGCTAAGAAACGTTTCAAAGTAACGGGCACAGGCGAAATCACTTTTCAAAAGGCTTTTAAACGCCACATTTTAACTAAAAAATCTACCAAACGTAAACGTGCATTACGTGCTAAGGGTATGGTTGGGCCAGCTAACAAAGATTTTGTTATGCGTTTATTAGCTTTAAAATAAGCATCCAAGAAACAAGTTTCAAGGAACAAGTTTCAAAAGCAAAAAACATTTTAAAAATCTGTTAGTTCATCTAACAACAAACTTATAGAATATGCCACGTTCAAAAAATGCAGTAGCATCAAGGGCTAGAAGAAAAAGAATACTTGACCAAGCCAAAGGTTATTATGGTAAACGTAAAAACGTATATACCGTAGCCAAAAACATCGTTGAAAAAGGTTTAACCTACAGCTACGTTGGTAGAAAGTTAAAGAAAAGAGAATACCGTCAATTATGGATTGCGCGTATTAACGCAGGTGTAAGAGAAGAAGGTATGACTTATAGCCAATTTATTAATAAGCTAAGCGTTAAAGGCATTGACCTTAACCGTAAAGTTTTAGCTGATTTAGCAATGAACAACCCAGAAAGTTTTAAAACTTTGGTTGCATCAGTAAAATAGTTTTTACAGCACTATATCAAAATCCCTCGACTTGTTCGGGGGATTTTTATTTGTGGCAATTGTTAGAGCCTGTTTAAGATTATTTGATGGAATAATGCGTAGAAGATTTTTGAGCGAAACAAGGCAAATTTTGCAGCCATAGTTTAACGCCTACGGCGAAAAATTTAACGAAGTTGCAGCCACAAAGC
>JAAFHG010000545.1 GCA_013297585.1 Chitinophagales bacterium | reverse complement strand
TAATTCTCATACATACCTGTACGGTTACCGTAATATGGTTCTACATCAAGCTTAGGTGATGTGCCGCCCCAAATTGCCAACACTTTTTTGTTTAAAGCACAAGCAATGTATTGTAAACCCGTATCGTGAGAAATAACGAGTTTAGAAAGTCGTACCAAATCGGCAGATTCGTTCAGGCGAAATTTGCCGCAGGCGTTATAAATTTTAATGTCATCTACACTTGCTACTTGATTACCCCCGTCTGCATCTTCTTTACCGCCCAATAGCACAATGGGGTAATTAATTTTCAAACACAATTCTTGTAGCTTTTGTACGGGTAGTTTTTTGGTAAAATACGATGCGCCAATAACAATGGCGATAAATCCAAAGCGATGTTGCGCTGGCAAATCGGTAATTGATACGATGTCTTTTTCAGGTATAAAATAATCTAAGCCTTTGCCATCGTTTACCACGCCAAGTGGTGCCAAAGTATCTACACATCTATCGCTAATATGCCTGCCACTCATTCGGTTAATGCCAAACTTGGTTAATAAAAACTTTGCCCAACTTTCTTTTTTGTAGGTAAATGATGGGCAGCCTAGTGCAAGTTTTATTCTAAAAGTTCTAAAGTTTTTGTGTAGGTCAATGATGTAATCGTATTGCTCAAGTTTAAGCTCTGCGATGAGGCTATCAAGATTGTTGTTTAGGTAAAAAAACTTGTCTATATGTGGATTAGCTTCTGTAACGGCTTTAAAGTTTTGCTTACTTAAAAAATGTACTTCTGCATTAGGCACTTGTTGTTTCAAGCAGCGAATGGCAGGTGTAGTCAATACAATATCACCAATAGACGAGAAGCGAATGACCAAGAATTTCATACCACGAATTACGACCAATTATGGCAATTGCAAGTAGAAGATTTGGCAGGGAGGGTGAATACAGAACCCTATGGGTGAGTAATAATTGCAAATGTAACCTTATGTATTTCAACCAATCATGTTACCGCAGTGTACACCTGTCTCATTTTAGCAAACTACAAACCAATGGCAGTGTACGGTTATCTGAATACGGCAAACAATTTTTTAAAGGCGGTGTACGGTTTTCTAATTTTTGCAAACGATAGTATAAATTGAAGCGTACACTAGTCTAGTATTAACAAACAGTACTTTAACAGAGTTGTACGCTTATTTTATTTTTGCAACCAACTTTTTAATCATGGTATACACTAATACTATTTACTACAAAAACAAATCTTTTTTAGCAGGTGCTTTAAATGGTATGGCTGTCGCTTCTTGCTTGTCGCTAGCCGATATGTTTTTTACACTTTTTAAATAGCTTTTTAGTTTTCTGCTTAGTTCTACTACACCTGTTTCGGGGTGATATAGTAACGTATCACGTAGTTATAATGCTTTAGAATAGTCGTTGTTAGCAGTATCTACTGCTTTGTTAGCATCAGTAAGGCTAGTAGCTTAGGCTTCTAGGCTAGCAATAGTAATGTTCGATTCTTCGGGTGTATAGGCAGCTACTTGTTTTAAACTTGTAATAAAATCTTTAAAATTTTTTATACGCATATCAAAACTTTGTTGCGATGTAGAGTATTTCTTTGGTGTTTCGGCAGTAGCCCCATCGGTTGCAGCGGCTTTTGTGCCAGTGATTCCTTTTATTTTGTTTAATGCTGCCGCAGTAGCTTTTAAAATGGCAGCATCTACCTTATATAAACTTAGCAAGCTATAGTAGGCTGCCGTAGCCGTATCGCCAAGTGGTGCAAATAGTTGTTGTCTATTACTTCTTGCCGTTTTAAATGTTTTTTCTGGCTCGGCCACTCCATCTACCGCATTTTCGCAGGTAGTTACTAGTGTTTCTACTGCCGTAATACCTAGTTTGGTATTGGCGGGCTTATACTTGACAGGGTAACGCTTATCAACAGTAATTAATTTAAAAAGGTTGGCAGGAATTTTTGCATGTGCAGTTTCTGAACGTTAAGCAGTTTTATTTTGGTGTTCAGGATTTGAAAATTCAGATGTAGATGGCATAAATAATGGTTTTTATTTTGACTAATTTAATTGTGTTATAAAAGTGGTAAAAAAAGTATGTAAAAGTAACGTGAAACTATTTTGTTGTTGGCCGAAGGCACAACAACGGCGGGGTGGGATGCCAACACGGGCTAAAAAAGTAGTGTTTGTTTCATAGCATAGTGGTTTGATGTTAGTCAATTAAAGTTAGAAATAGCAATTAAATGTGGCTTAGAAAGAGTGGAGGTTGAAAATTGCTATTGCGTGTTAATAGCTGATGGTATAGAACAATATTAAAAAGTATATTTTAAATACCAATGTTAATTTTTAGAAATAATCTGGATGGGTATCTTCTGCGAAAAAGCACAGCCACGGTATACCTGTAAGGCGGCATACTAAAAACAAAAAAGAGTTTCATTGATAATGCCCTTTTCTATATAGTATATTGATAAAGATGTCTTTTAAGCAATTAGGGTTGCTCCACATAATTCAAATCCTTATGAAAGGTTTCTTCTGAGAAAAAGGCTGATAGCAATGCAATACTCATTACGATACAGCCAGTAATAATACCGCTTTGAGTCAATGGCAGTTTTGCATCTTTCTGTAAAAAAACATTTAAGAACAAGATATTGAT
>JAAFHG010000707.1 GCA_013297585.1 Chitinophagales bacterium | reverse complement strand
CTTCAATAGTATTTAATAATGATGAACCAAGAGTAAATTGGCACGATAAGACATTATGGTTTATTCGTGAAAAACGTGACAAAGCAAGCCATGGTATTGCAGAATGGGAGCAATTACGTGAGTACGCTTCGCAAATAAAGAACAACGTACTATCTAATTTAAGCGACTATTTACTAACATTTGAAGCCAAGGCAAAAGAAAATGGCATGATTATCCATTGGGCTGCCGATGCTACTGAACATAACCAAATAGTACACAGCATTTTGCAAAAGCATGGCATTAACCGCATGGTTAAAAGCAAAAGCATGTTGACAGAAGAATGCGGCCTTAATGAATACTTAGAACACAATGGTGTAGAAGTTATTGATACAGATCTTGGCGAACGCATTGTACAATTAGCTGGCGAGCCACCAAGTCACATCGTTTTACCTTGTATTCATAAAAAGAAAGAAGAAATAGGCGAACTATTTCATGAGCATTTGGGTACAGAAAAAGGCGCTAGCGACCCACAATATTTAACCGCCGCTGCAAGAACACATTTACGTGAAACTTTCTTAACTCGCAGAGCCGCATTAACAGGCGTAAACTTTGCCGTGGCGGAAACTGGTGAATTTGTAGTATGTACCAATGAAGGTAATGCCGATATGGGTGCGCATTTAGCCGATGTACACATTGCTTGTATGGGTATTGAAAAATTAATTCCAGAGCAAAAGCACTTAGGGGTTTTCTTACGCTTATTGGCACGCAGTGCTACTGGTCAACCTATTACCACTTATTCTAGCCATTTTAAAAAGCCGCAGCCACACCAAGAAGTACATATTGTATTGGTTGATAACGGCAGAAGTATTCACTTGGGAAAAGAAGATTTTAGAAATGCCTTAAAATGTATTCGTTGTGGTGCTTGTATGAACACTTGCCCTGTGTATAGGCGCAGTGGTGGTCACAGTTATCATAATGCTGTTGCAGGCCCTATCGGTTCTATCCTTACGCCAAATATGGATATGAAAAAGAATGCCGACTTGCCATTTGCCTCTACCCTATGCGGTAGTTGCAGCAATGTGTGTCCGGTAAAAATTGATATACACGACCAACTATACAAATGGCGCCAAGTGATTGTAAAAGAAGGCTACGCACCTGCTGCTAAAACCGCCAGCATGAACGTAATGAGTTATGTATTATCATCGCCAAAACTATACGACTTTGCAGGTAAAGCCGGCCGTTGGGTAATTAAAAACGCACCTTTTTTAGTAGGCAATAAATTAAACCCTTGGTTTAAAGAAAGAGAAATGCCAGCCGCACCAAAACAATCGTTTAAAGAGTGGTATAAAGAAAATAGGTAGCCGACGCCCCTAACCCCTAAAGGGGAATTATATACGTTCAATTTTAAAATTGCTCAAAGAAATTCAAATGTTACAATACCAAAATAATTCAGATGCTTCTATCCTCCCTTTGGGGGGTGGGGGGGCTAGAGAAGCTATACTAGCACAAGTAAAACAAAACCAACCAGCGCAGCGACCACTGCCTCTTGTTGATGTATTGGTAGAAGATAAAAATTGGGTAGATGAATTAACTGCCAAGCTAGAAATTCTGCATGTGGCCGTATTTAAAGTAGCTAGCTACGATGAAATTGCCACCATTTTACAAAATGAAAGCAAGGCTGCTGACAGAGTAGTGACTACCATACCGCAACTTGCCAATGTTGCTACCTTAATAGAAAGCGCACAAGAAGATGCACACAATCTTGAAAATGTAGAACTAGCAATAATTCCAGCACACTTTGCCGTTGCAGAAAATGGTGCGGTGTGGATTACCGAAGACATTATTACCTACCGTGTACTGCCTTTTATTGCACAGCAGCTTGCCGTGGTAATACCAAGAGAACATATTGTACCCAACATGCACATTGGTTACGATAGAATAGCCAATACCACCTACGACTTTGGTGTGTTTATAGCCGGCCCATCTAAAACTGCCGATATAGAACAAAGCTTAGTGCTTGGTGCAC
>JAAFHG010000456.1 GCA_013297585.1 Chitinophagales bacterium | reverse complement strand
CAATCATAATTGCGCCATTTTGTGCACCAGCTGTTGTATTATTTTTTACAGTAAGCGTGCAGGTTTTTACTTCTACTGCGTTTGCTAAGTCTGTAATGCTAATAGGAGCAGCAGCAAAAATAGTATTGTTGTATAATTGGTAGTAATTATTAACACTGGTATTAGCGGCACTAAGGTTGGCAATCACTACGCCTGTATTGTTCAAACCATTGTTTTGTATGGTGTTATTAGAAAAGGAACAATATTTAGCAGAAGAAGTAAGGTTCGAAAATTGCGGCGAGCCTATAAAGTAATGCGTAAAAGCATTTTGCTGAAATGAAAAATCATTAGCCGTACAAATTAAAGACAGCATTTTGTCATTGCTCAAAACTATGGCATTTGTGCCGAGATTAGTAGCAGTGCCATTAAAAATATTGTTTCTGATTTGTATGTTATCATAGCCTGTGTTCAAATCGATACCGCGATAACAAGAAGTGAAGGTATTTTTTTGATTGGTGGCTGTGCCGCCAATGGTAATGTTATAGCCATAATTAGGTATGGTGTTAGTTACCGCATATATCGCAGTACCATAGTTGATATCTGCTTGGTCTGTGCGTATGGGGATATTAAATGTACTATTATAAATTTCTGCTCTAGTCGTTTTTAAATTAATACCAAAATCTAAATTAGAGAATGTATTAATGTCATTTGTTGTGGCAGAAGCCGTAGAGCCAATGCGCAATATGGTAGTAGTATTATTCGTATTTGCCAATATACCTGCATAAGTTCTAGCAGGTGTTATAAATGTAGCGCTGCCTAAAGGTTTTACTTGTTTTAAAATGGCGGATGGGCTATTAGGTGAAGAAACGCATGAGAAGGTATTGCCTTTAAAGGTGTAAGGGGCAATGGCTGTAGTGATATTCTGACTTGGTACTTGAACCGAAATATAATTTTTATTAAAAACAGTTTTGTTCAAATTAACTGTACTATTTGACAGCATGCTAATACCTATATGAGCATCTTCGATTTTCGTGTCATTGATATTTAAAATATGGTTCCCATTTTCATCACTTATACCATTCCACATAAAATTACCACAAGCATACAGTTCGCAATTGTTTTGAAAAGTAATCGTCTTATTCGTGCCATTAGGGACATATAAAAGAATTCGAGACTCTTTACCCATTTTAAACTTGCATTGATCAAAAGTCGCCAAATAATTGATGGCAAGCGTCGCATTATCTTGGATAGTGAATATTTTTGAACTAATTGTAGATAAAGTGGTAAGGCTTGATAAATCGATGAAACTATTCTGTGGGATTGTATAATTACTGCCGAAGCAGCAAGGTCCAGATGCTACGGTAATAGTTGTAGAAATGTTATAGACAGCACCAATACAATCTGTATATGTAAATGTAATCGGATAACTACCTGCACTTAAGTTGTTGGCATTAAATAGAGAACCTCCTAAAACACCTGGTCCAGAAAATGAACCAAAGCCAGGAGCTGAAAAATTTGTAATAGCGAGCCCGTTAATGGTAACATAATTAGATAAATTCAAATTTTCATTAAAGTTTGGACAAACTTGTGGTAAATTATTAAAGGCTAAAACTGGCGCGTTAAGCCCTTCTAATAAAGAGACATCATCTATGATAAAACCAGAATATGCAAAGCTTGTGCTATTATAAGGAAAAACTTCTAAATCCGTATAATTGTCATTTGGAATAATTGCTGCATTAGTAACTGCAACAAAACCTGTATTAGTGATATTTGTGGCGATTGTAAAAGTTTGACTGATGGTTCCTGCATTTTTACTAAGTCTTATTCTAAATTCATCTACTTTAGTACCTGTTACAAAAGGAGGATTACTCGCCGATCGGAATGCAATTTCGGCTGAAAATTTATAGGTCTTACCTGCAATCATTGGCTTACACAATTTATTACTTGCACTTTCATAACGCACTATACTTGTGTTATTAGCTAGTTGTATCCTCTGAGTCCACATATAAGCGTGGTAAAAACTACTACTGGTGCTACCTCCTATACTTGTCGGAATTGGTATAAAACCTAACTGAGGTGTCTCAACACTTTGTGTCCAGCCTGGGACAAGAAAATAACTAAAAGGTTCTGTATTAATATCATTGCATGGCACTGGCGGTGGGCTATAATTAGGTAAATTGAAGTTGAGCGCTGGATTATTAAGACAAAAGAGTACCGCACTCCCAGGTACATTAAATGCACCATTGTCTATTAATTGACAGGAATTCCCATTACATAAACTCGAAAATAAACTTTGTGGAATAATCTCCATTACAATAGATTGAGAACTATTACCTGAAAATGATACCTGAATAAAACCACTGCTTAAGTTTATTTTACTACTAAATGAAGAATCAATTGAAGGATTTGAATCATTTTTTTGAAGGACTAAACTTGTGCAGTTTCCTGAATATAACTTAATACTATTGATTCCGAATTCAGGATTGCTCAATTTACTAAATCTAAGATTAAAAGCACCTCCACTATAAGATAGCCACTTAACATTGCCACTACTTACATTTGTGGTAGAAAAATTTGTTCCCACAGTAATAGGGATAGCACTAGCACAAGTTGTACCTGTTTGCGCAATGATGTTGATGCTGTATAAGCATAATATCAATAAAATGGTTTGAATTTGTTTTTTCATCTTGTTGTTTGTTTAGTTTATTTCCTCCAACCCCAAAATGAAAGCGCACAAGGGTAAGCAGAAAGTTACTAACGAATTTACACAATTAAAAATAAGCGAACAAAAATTTTCACCTGTAAAATACAAGCTAGTTCTTGTTTTTTACAAGTTTATAATTGTATATTTGGGCTATGAGTGCAACTTACGATTTGTATTTATCTAAAAAATTATACGCCAAGCGGCTGGAACACCAAATGAAGCAACAAGATGTGGCGGATAGTTTAGGCTTATCGCAACAGGCCTATTCCAATTTGGAGCGGGGCGAAACCAGCTTTAGCGATGAGGTGATAGAGAAAATATGTCACACCTTCGGTATTTCTATTGAAGAATTTATGTCTTTTGGCAATCAAGTCACTATTACAAATAGTCCTCAATCTAATAATTATAATACTAATTCACCTTATAATGATATCGCTTTATTGCAAGAATTGAAACTACAATATACCAAACAGCAAGATTTGTATGAAAAATTGTTGGCAGAAAAAGATGCACGATTAGCACAATACG
>JAAFHG010000569.1 GCA_013297585.1 Chitinophagales bacterium | reverse complement strand
CAGCAGTATTGGTGTAACTTGAAGCTGCCCCATAATACTCGCTATTAGCTGTTGTTTTATGTACACGCCAATTGTTTACGATTCCATCTGTTCCGTTGGTTTTAGTGCGATAAATAGCAGCCCAATTGTAATTGTGCGAATCGCCATAGGCATAAATAACACGTCCTTTATTATCAACATCCCAAGGTTGTAATAATTGTGGGTAACTTCCTACTGCACAATAAATATTTCTTAACCAAGTAAAACCAGTTGGACTTCCATTCACAAAATTGTTGTTTAATTTGGCAATAAAGTAACCACCAGTTGTAGGATCAATTGTATTTCCGCTTACAAAAATATCTCCGGTAGCTTGCCCAGGTATGTTTGTAGAACGAATAAAGTGGAAATCTTGCGCTGCATTAATTGGTAAACGATATACTTTTAATATACTCGATAAAGTATTATTCATCTCTAATAAAAAGGCAACTTTGTTTGTACCCGAACCATTGGTAATAGCTGTTGGTACAGTTAAGTTTACAACAGGAACAGTATTCGAAATCCAAGTTAAATCATCTGCCGAACCAGCAACAATAAACTTACCATTGCTTAGTTGAAACACATCATTAAATTCTTCTTTTCCAGTTCCTCCAGCATAGGTAGCCATATTTGCGGTGGGACCCTGTGCGCTCATACTAAGGGTTACAAAAGTGGTAATTGCAAGTAAAAGTTTCTTCATATATTAATTTATTTAATGTTTTAGGAATACGAATCTAAATAAAAAAATTAGTTTAGTTTGTTTAGCTTAAAGCCTATGTATTTAATGGTTTCTCCTCTTTTTGTGAAGAGACCTTCGTAGTAAGTTTTGATATTTATCAATTCATTTCTATCGGCTGGGCAATTAGAATATAAATTATTGGTATGCCAAATTAAAGGCAGTTTTTCTTGTTCAATTACTTCCAAAGTATATTCATAAAAACTGGTACTATCTGTTTTTAAATGCACCACACCATCTGCTTTTAAAAACTGTTTGTAGCGTTCTAAAAAGAAACGAGGATTGGTTAAACGTTTGCGCTCGCGTGTTTTTTGTGGTTGTGGGTCAGGAAAGGTAATCCATATTTCATCTACTTCATTTGCTGCAAAACAATGTTCAATGCTATCAATACGACTACGAATAAATGCTGTGTTCTCTAATTTTTTCTCCAACGCATAATTAGCACCTGTCCAAATACGATTTCCTTTTACATCAATTCCAATATAATTTTTATTAGGATTTGCTTCTGCTAAACCAATGGTGTATTCGCCACGCCCGCAACCTAGCTCTAATACTATGGGCTGTTCATTTTTAAAATACGCACTTCGCCATTTTCCTTTTAACGAAAAACCTTTTTCAATTTGTTCGAAGTGAAAGGCAAAACAGTTAGTAAACGTTTCGAGGTCTGCAAACTTTTGAAGCTTATTTGGCATTTGATAACAAAAATATAATTCGCTGCAAAGATAGTGTTATCTTACATTTTGCTATCTTTATGTTCTTAATTTTATTATGAATTATTTCGATAGAACAAAAATAGTAGCCACCATGGGTCCAGCTACAGCAGATATAAATGTGTTGGAAGAAATGTTTAACGAGGGTTTAGATATTTGCCGTATTAACTTTAGTCATGGCGATTACGAAGCCATTAAAAGCACGGTTGCTAATATTAAAGAGCTTAATCAAAAATTAAACCGCCATGTTGGTATTTTAGCCGATTTACAGGGGCCTAAACTCCGCATAGGTTTAATTAAAAACAATAAAGTTGTTTTAGAACAAGGAAAAGAAATTATCATTACTACCAAAGAGTGTGAAGGCGATGAAACAAAAATTTACATTACTTATCCTCAATTTCCGCAAGATGTAAAAGTAGGCGAAACGGTTTTAATTGATGATGGTAAATTACATTTAAAAGTAACGGATACCAATAACAAAGATGAAGTACGTTGCACCATTTCTGTTGGCGGCGATTTATCGAGTAAAAAAGGCGTTAATTTACCAAACACAAAAATATCATTGCCGTGTTTAACAGTAAAAGATATTCGTGATTTAGACTTTGCTTTAGAACATGATTTTGATTGGATTGGTTTATCCTTTGTACGCAGTGTTACCGATGTAGTAGAGTTACGCGAAATAATTCGTCAACGTCATAAACGCGCCAAAGTAATTGCAAAAATTGAAAAGCCCGAAGCCATTCGTGATATTGATAATATTATTGATGTAACCGATGGTATTATGGTGGCTCGTGGCGATTTAGGTGTAGAGCTTCCCATGGAGCAGGTGCCTTTGTTGCAAAAAATGATTGTAGAAAAATGTATTCAAGTAGGTAAACCTGTTATTATTGCTACTCAAATGATGGAAAGCATGATTACGAGTTACACACCTACTCGTGCAGAAGTAAATGATGTTGCCAATGCCGTAATGGACGGAGCAGATGCCGTAATGTTAAGCGCTGAAACTAGCGTAGGAAAATATCCTG
>JAAFHG010000320.1 GCA_013297585.1 Chitinophagales bacterium | reverse complement strand
AGTATAGACAGATTTTGAAATTAAGTACAAAAGAGAGTGTGAGAAGCACTATGTATTCTGAAGTTCTGGATTTAATAGCTGGCTATGAGAATGGGTTTTCCAATTTTTTAAGGAATGAATATGAAAAATTAGGACGAAAACTAAGTTTGTCAGAAGCTAATTTACTTTTTACTACCTACGAGAATATTACTCAGGCAACATTAACTCCATTAAGAGAAAAAGCGATTAGTCTGATGGCAAGTCGTGATTTGGCATTTCGGGATGCTTTACATGAGAAGTTGAAAGATTATATCAATGAAGTAAGTTCAGAGGATTATGAAAAGTTTTTAGGTGAAAGAAGCATGGATTTAGAAAAACGACTTGAGGATAATAAGGAAGTTTTCAAACGGTTAAAAGATAGATAAATGGCATTAAATTATTTTAAATCAGAAAATGCTATTAAAATTCATGATAAAATTATTCAAATTTCTGGTGGTAAAGAAGGTGTAAAAGATTTTGGTAATATAGAAAGTCCTTTGGCTCATATTCAGAATGATGACTATTATCCAACTTTTGAAGAGAAAATCACGCATTTAATTTTCTCTTTTAATAAATTTCACGCTTTCAACGATGGAAATAAGCGAACCTCTATTGCAATGGGAGCCTTCTTTTTAGAAATAAATGGATTAGATGTTTTTATCAATAAATTTATTATTGAAATGGAGAATATAGCAGTTACAGTAGCAGATAATATTGTTGACAAAGAACTATTATTTGAAATAATAAGCTCACTTATTAATGAAGAAGATTACAATGAGAGTTTGAAATTAAAAATATTGAATGCTTTACAGCAAGTTAATACAGAAAGCGAGCAAATAAATATGGGAATTGCATTTTATAAAGACTTGTACTAGTTATTATTTTGTATGAGTGTTAGCTTACAACTTTTAATCCAAGTCGCTTCTTCGCACATGGAATTTTACAATATCGTTGAATGGATAGAACAACATTCAACCAAAATATAACCCAATCATGAATAAAAAAATTGCCATTATCGGCGGCGGAAATTTAGGTGCTTCTATTGCAGAAGGGCTCATTAGCAGTAAGTTTATTGTGCCACAGCACATTATCATTACTAAGCGCAACATCAGTACTTTGGTGGCTTTAGAAGAAAAAGGTGCTTTAGTAAGTAACGATAATTTAGAAGCTGTTGGTTTTGCAGATTATATCATTTTAGCCATTAAGCCTTTTCAAATTAAAGAGGTATTAGAGCAGCTAAAACCAAAGTTAGATAGTAAGCGTCATGTATTAATTAGCGTAGTAAGTGGTGTGTGGGTAAAAGATATGCAAGATGTTTTAGGTAATGATTTCGCTATTTTCAGGGCTATGCCAAATACTGCTATTGCTATTCAAGAAAGTATGACATGCATTAGCGATAGCAACACCACCAATGAGCAACGTCAGTTTGTAAAAGATTTATTCAACCAACTTGGTCAGTCTGTATTTATAGAAGAAAAGCTAATGGATGCTGCGACTGTTCTTGGTGCTTGTGGTACCGCGTATGCCATGCGTTATATCCGAGCCAATATTCAAGGCGGTATTGAAATTGGCTTCAGTGCTTCGGTAGCTTCTTTAATAGCTGCGCAAACGGTTAAAGGTGCGGCTGAATTATTGCTACAAAAAAATACACACCCAGAGCAAGAGATAGACAAAGTAACCACGCCTAAAGGCTGTACCATTGCTGGCTTAAACGAAATGGAACACCAAGGATTTAGCTCTTCTCTTATTAAAGGTATTGTAACTAGTTATAAGAAATTGCAATAGACTTAACTCAATATTTCTTCCAAATAAAAAGGTGTTTGCTTTAGCAAACACCTTTTTTGTGCATATTAATCTTTCTTTTCTTCTGGTTTATCACCACCTTCTCTTGGCGTTTGCGACCCACGGTCACGGTTTTGTGGTGGTCTTTGGTTTGGTCTAGGTCCTTGCGGTCTTTGTCCACCTTCTCTTGGCTGTTGCGGGCCACGGTTTTGTGGCGGTCGCTGCGGTTGATTAGGTCTTTGCTCTCTTGGTGCTTGTGGCGGTCTTGGTGTACCACCGTTATTAGTATCTCTAGGCTGTTGCGGCCCACGGTCACGGTTTTGCGGTGGTCGCTGTGGCTGATTAGGTCTTTGTTCTCTTGGTGCGCCTTGCTGAGGTTGAGGACGCTCATTTCTTCTATCATTACCGCCACCACGTTGCTCATTATTGCCACGTCTGTCTTGGTTTCTAGCGTTTCTATCCTCGTCTCTTCTGCGTCTATCGTTTTTATCTAGGCTTTGCAAGCTTATTTGCCCTACCACATCTACAAACGTAGGTTCTACTTCTTTTGGCTTGCCAGTAGTTACATCTACAGGTTCTAAATCTTCAGGTCTTATACCTTGCGCATTAAGGCGCTTTATCTCTTTAACTCTTGTTATTGTTAAAGGATAGTGCTTGCTACCACCTTGAATAATATACCACATCAGGTTTTTAAAAATGTCTTTCTTTATTAAAAAAGCATTGCCTTTAGCGGTTTCTATGGTATCAGCATTGTCAGGAAATTGCTGCAACGCATCTAAATAAGTATCTAATTCGTAGTTTAAGCAACATTTTAAGCGTCCACATTGGCCACTTAATTTGGTTTGGTTAATGGATAAGTTTTGGTAACGAGCCGCCGTTGTATTCACACTTTTAAACTCTGTCAACCAAGTGCTACAGCACAATTCTCTACCGCAACTACCTATACCACCCACTTTTGCAGCCTCTTGTCTAATACCTATTTGGCGCATTTCTACCTTCAACTTAAACTCAGCGGCAAACATTTTAATCATTTCTCTAAAGTCAACCCTATCATCTGCTGTGTAAAAAAACGTCGCTTTTTTACCATCTGCCTGAATTTCCACTTCACTTAGCTTCATTTGTAGCTTTAGTTCTATGGCTATTTCACGGCTTCTTGCTTGTATGCTAGCTTCGCGGCCTTTACTTATGGTGAAGCTTTCAATATCTCTATCGTTACTAGGGCGCAATACTTTTTTCATTTCTTGGCTAAACTCATCCACACCACGTTTTTTAAGTTGCAAGCGCACAAGCTCGCCGCTTAAACATACCTCGCCCACATCAAAACCGCCCACGCCTTCTACTGTTACAAAATCACCTTTTTCAAAATAGTGCGACGATGTATTTCTAAAAAATTCCTTTCTGCTACCCTGTTTAAAACTCACTTCTAGCACCTTACAACTGCTTTCTACATCAGCTATCGGCAAGTTATTTAGCCAGTCATGCACATTCATACGGTTACAACTACCAGTACTACAACCGCCGTTGCTTTTACAGCCGCCAGGTTTTGTACCACAAGATCCACAAGCCATTGTATATTACATTTTCTGTGTTAAACTAAAAATTTATTGTAGCGTAATGCTTTTGTAATCAAAGCCTGTGCTGAGTTTACGAAGCACCTAACTACCGATAGCTATCGGTATGTACGCTTTGTTCTTTGTTGAGGCTAGGTAATACAGATACGTAAAACCCTTGTAGATATTGTGCTAATGAAGCAGTAGAATAGACCAATAAGAGAATCATTATGCCGAATGCGCCCAAGCAACGGTACTGTTTACCAATTGCGAAATCCTTTTATCAAAACCCATCAAACCAATTATATCATCAACCATTCGGGATACTTATACAACTGTCTCTCCATCAAACTATCACAAAGCCCATACAACACCACCACATTTACCTCTAAACTCAAAAATAGGTAATTAATTATTTTATGACGTGGATAATTTGAAAAGGGGATGTGTATTAAATTCCTTTCGTTGTATTATTTACATTATAAAAGCAGTTAGAACCTAAGTGTAAGCGTGTTTAGAAAATCAGTATTTTATCAAACAATATAATACCATGCTAGTAAAGCAAGACGTGATAAAAAGTTTTAGTTAAATGCCTAATGAGTTTTCAATTGATGATGCTATTAACAAACTAATAGTCATCAACAAAATACAAAAAGCAGAATTAGAAATTAAAGAAGGCAAAGGATTATCTACTACTGAAGCTAAGTAAAAACTAAAAAAATGGCTGAGATAAATTATTGTTGGTCTAACAACCAACAATATAAAAAAAATCCGAGGTGCGGCACACCTCGGACATATCTAACGGTGTTGCAAGACATAATCCGCTAATGATACAAGACGCATTAATAACTCAACCCATGGGGCTATTTTGATGGTCGTCTCAACCCATCTCTGTATTTTTTTCTTCATTTTTTCTTTTGTTCGGTCTTTAGTGACGCCACTTTGGATCTTCGCTACTTGCATAGCGACCTTCTAGTTATAGAAAAATGAATAAAACTATTAGTGTGCCTTGACAATAAATGTTGGCACGACGTCGAACTAACCACGGTGCAGCCGTTAATCAAAGTTAAATTATTGTATAATTTAAAAAAAGTAAACTTTTTCACTGCTGTTGGTATTTTGCTTTCACAAATGGCATTCCTGTGTCTCGGCTAGTTGCTTCGTTCCTCAGCATGACAAAGAACCTTTGCGCCCTTTGCCTTCTTTGTTCCTTTGCGTGAAAACCCTACGCTACAATAAAAGCCCCATAACGTACAGAACGTACAAGTGTAGATGCTTCGTAAACTCAGCACAGGCTACACAA
>JAAFHG010000591.1 GCA_013297585.1 Chitinophagales bacterium | reverse complement strand
CGCCTTAGTTGGCATCTAACTCAGCCTTTGTTGTGCCTTGGGCCAACAAAGAAAAAAAAGTAATGTTGTTGGTCAGAGACACAACAACGGCGAGGTAACGGTGAAGTAACCACATTTTTTCGCCCTTGTTGGTATCTCACCCCGCCTTTGTTGTGCCTTGAGCCAACAATGAAAAAGTAGTAATGTTGTTGGTCAGAGACACAACAACGGCGAGGTAACCACATTTTTTCGGCCTAGTTGGCATCTAACTCAGCCTTTGTTGTGCCTTCGGCCAACAACACAACTAGCATATTATTCCCATTTCTCTAAAAAATCCCACTCGCTTGTATCATTTACATACAAACTAGCCGAAGAAAAACGATAATTTTCTGGTGCATTACAAATACCCGCTCTCACAGGGTTCTGATGGATATATTGTAATTTCTGAAACAATACTTCATTACTTCTCAGTTCTATACTTAATGGGTTTCTTTCCCAAATTTGATAGGTTCTATCTTTCGCATTTACCTTAAAATGTGGCAGCACCTTTGTATGATGCAGTTTAAGGTCTTTTAGAATTGTTTGTGCAGTATAGGTCATAAATGCGTGTTGCACTTTTATCCTATTTTGGTCATTAGTAGCTCGCCATATAACATGTATATGGTTGTACATAATTACAAAGCCAAATATCTGAACGCGTTTTTCTACTACCAAGTACTTAAAACTATTGGTAACAATAGTTTTATACTCATCGGGTTGCAAAAGTTTTTGCCATTGCAAAATAGTGGCAGTAAAAAAATCAGGATAGTGTAATGGATAATTCATTAACTAAAAATAGAAAAATATTATTGTTGGTCAAAGACACAACAACGGCGATGGCTTTCCGCTTTGTTTTTGTATAAATATTTAACATTATATATTTAAACTAGAAATCATTATTTTATTACAAGTACATCGGAAATTTGGATATACAAAAATTCCTGCCAATATTTTCTGCGGCTGTTGGCATCTAGCCTTGCTATTGTTTGTGTTTCTTTCTAAACACCAATATCCCAAGTAGTATATTTTATTTTTTTAAATATTCTCTTTCTTTTTAGTGCCAAATAGCTATTCGTATGTGAAATAGGGTAATATGAATTGTCAATCGGCCGCCGTTTGGGTTTAAGACAGTTGGCTTGAAGCTATACAAACGCTTAAGGCTATAAAAGCTATGGAAAATGTTTACTCCTTGTAGCCTTAAGAATTTAGCACTTTATTTGCGCAAGAAATAAAATTTTTATGACAGATGTTTTAGGCCATGCTATTGCCGATTTTTATTATAAAACCGAACCAAAAAAACTTTGGATAAACAATAAATATTGGGCTAAAGAAGAAATGCCTGTAGAAGTGTATTTTAGAGATGAAACCAATATGACAAAGCTAGAATTAATGGCTTTGCAGTTGTGTAAAGGCAAAATTTTAGATATTGGTGCTGGTGCAGGTAGCCATGTATTGTGGTTACAGCAAAAAAAAAACGATGTTACAGCTTTAGAAATATCGCCTTTGGCTTGTGAAGTAATGAAAGCTAGAGGCGTTACAACTATTTACAATCAAGATGTTTTTACTTTTAATGAAGAGCGATATGATACGTTGTTATTATTAATGAATGGTATTGGCCTTACGGCAAATTTGAGCGGTTTGCAAAACTTTTTACAGCATATAAAACAGTTATTGCAACCAGGTGGGCAGTTATTATTCGATTCTTCAGATGTGTCTTATTTATATGATGGCTCGGTGGGTTTATCTTGTAATTATTTTGGTGTAATAGATTATCAATATCAATACAAAAAACTAAAAACCGACTGGTTTACATGGTTGTATGTAGACCAAGCTACGCTACAACATATTGCTTACGATGCTGGGTTTAAGACAGAGTTTTTAATGGAAGATGAAAATGCACAGTATTTGGTGCGCTTAACCTTATTAGAGCAATAGCAGGTATTTCAAGTAATTGTTTAACAAAAAAGCGAGCGGCAAATTGCCGCTCGCTTTTTTGTTTTTGGCGTATTAATGGCTAATAGCAATGATGACTTGTAAAAAACTTTTAGCCTTTAACAAATCCTTAGTAAACAAAAGTTTGTCGCTGTGTATCTACTACACAAACACAGCTTACGTTATTGTAAAAATGCCATTTATGATTTTACTACTACTCTAAATTTTAAACAACATGACAACAAAAAACACCCTTCTTGGCTTAGCCATTGTAGCAATGGGCTTTGCAGTTGCCTTCACAGGCTGTTCTAAAAGTACATCAGCCGACGTTTCTGAAGGAACACAAAACGTGACTTTCTATTTAACGGATGGTCCTGGTTTGTACGACAAAGTGTTTGTAGATATTAAGTCGGTAAAAATTCTGGTAGACACAAGTAAAGACACTC
>JAAFHG010000172.1 GCA_013297585.1 Chitinophagales bacterium | reverse complement strand
GAGTGTTATTGTATGGCTTCTGTACAAAAAAATGAATACTAAAGGCACCAAGGTTTAATTACTTTTACCCCATGGCAAAGCAAAAATTAGTAGTACTAACCGGTGCAGGTATTAGCGCTGAAAGCGGCTTAAAAACCTTTAGAGACAGTGATGGCTTGTGGGAAGGTTATAATGTATATGAAGTTGCTACACCAAGGGGCTTCAAAGCTAATCCTGCATTGGTTTTAGAGTTTTACAACCAACGAAGAAAAGATGTGGCAAAAGCACAGCCGAATACTGCTCATATTGGCCTAGCTGCTTTAGAAAAGCATTTTGATGTTACCATTATTACACAAAATATAGATGACCTACACGAACGTGGTGGTAGCACCAATGTATTGCATTTGCATGGCGAAATATTTAAAATGCGCAGCGTTGCTAACAGCGATAAAACCTATGATATTAAAGGCGATATAAAACTGGGCGATTTGGCAAAAGATGGTTCACAATTGCGTCCATTTATTGTGTGGTTTGAAGAAGAAGTGCCAATGATAGAAGTGGCTGCTACCGTGGTTGCTGAGGCTGATATTTTTGTGGTGGTTGGTACATCTTTACAAGTGTATCCTGCTGCGGGTTTAATAGATATTGCAAAACGCAGCATTCCTAAATTTATTATTGATAAAAAAATACCATACACGTCTGCTTTGCAAAACATTACCATGATTGAGAAAACTGCTAGTGAAGGGGTTCAGGATTTGACCAAAATTTTGCTTGAAAGAAAAGGATAAAATCAACAGTGCAACGTATTATTGATTTAAGCATCGCAATTATTCGCATGAAAGTCTGTTTTTATCCATACCAATCTGTGTAAACAGCGTTCCTATCCTTTTTAGTGTTTTACTAACAAAATCAATGTTAATTTGCCCACAATTCAAATCAAGCAAGTTCATGAAAATAATTATTACACTAGCAATAGCTACCACAGTTTTAGCCGCTTCTTCACAAGCACAAGGTTTAAAAGGCCTAATTAAAAAAGCAACCGATGTTGCTAAAAGTGGCACTACTAGTGGCTTAACCACCGATGAGGTAGGAAAAGGGCTTAAAGAAGCATTGGCAATAGGTGTAAAGAAAGGTGCAGAGCAATTATCAGTTGTTGATGGCTTTTTAGGTAACGCTGCTGTAAAAATATTGCTACCGCCTGAAGCGCAACAAGTAGAGAAAAAATTACGTGCTCTTGGTTTTAATAAGCAAGTAGATGATGCCATTGTAAGCATGAACCGTGCAGCAGAAGATGCCGCTAAAAGTGCTGCACCAATTTTCGTAAATGCCATCACAAGTATGAGCATTACCGATGCTTTCGGCATTTTAAAAGGTGGTGATAGTGCTGCAACCACCTACCTAAAATCTAAAACTACCACGCCTTTAACGGCTGCTTTTGCGCCAGTAATTGATTCTTCTTTAGCCAAAGTTGGCGCTTCGCAATTATGGTCAGCTTTGTTTAATAAATACAACCAGTTACCTTTTGTAAAAAAGGTTAACCCAGATTTAAAAGGCTATGTGACCGACCGTGCGTTGTCTGGCATGTTTTACCAAGTAGCACAAGAAGAAGCCAAGATTCGTAAAAATCCAGCGGCTCAAACCACCGAATTATTGAAAAAAGTATTTGGAACAAAGTAATTTTTATGTTATCAGTAGTAGTACTACTATGATGCTCCGGTTGTGTCACTCACTTGTACATTTTGTTCTTTATTAAGCTTTTATCGAAGCGAAATCATATTAACCATCAACAAAACCAAGGGTTTCGTTGATGGTTTTTTATTACAAAAAGCAACAGTATTTGCTATTCGTCATGGCTTCTATAACTATTTGTTCAAAGTTTCCCTTTTTAACAACCAAAGTACACAAACAGCAGCTACCAAGAATTGTTTTTCAACTACTTTTGCGCACTGAAAACAAAAAGTACCATGAAGAAGACGCATATAGCCATGTTAGTATTAATTGTGATAGCAATTACTATATTAATCAGCTTTACAGGCAACCTTACTACTTACGAAACCATCGCTTCAGCCAAAGAAAAAGACGGCAAGTTTGTAAATCTAATAGCCAAGCTAGACAAAACACAACCTGTTGAATACGATGCCACTAAAGATGCCAATTACCTAAGTTTTACAGCCATAGACACATTGGGAAATACGGTAAAAGTAGTGTACCACAATACCAAGCCAACCGATATGGAAAAAAGCGAACGCATTGTACTAAAAGGCAAAATGAATGGTGACCATTTTGAGTGTAAAGACATTTTATTAAAGTGCCCTAGTAAATACAAAGACGATGTAAGTGCTGCTGGCAAAAGCATACAAGCTGCCAATGCAATGGACGAAAACGGCTACGTAAGTTCAGATAGTCTTTCAAAGAAATAGAAGGCAAGAAAGGCAAAGAGGCATAAGGCAAAGAGAAACGAGGCAAAGAGGCAGAAAGACAAGGAGTAGTTAGCCATTATGTTTCACTTTTGACGTTTTACTTTTCACCAATTTACTTCTCACCATTCACTTTTCACTTTCATTACATGGAATATTTAGGCGAACATTTATTACCCGGTAAAATAGGACAGTTTTTTGCAGTTGTTTCTTTTGTAGCTTCTTTAGTAGCAACTATTGCATTCTTTATTGCTAGCAAAAAGCAAAGCATTGCAACAGAACAAAAAAGTTGGTTACAGATTGCTCGTTGGGCGTTTTTTGCAGAAACAGCTTCTGTGTTTATCATTTTCGGTACACTGTACTATATTATCTCACACCATTTATTTGAGTACAAATACGCTTGGCAACACAGCGATAAAAGCCTACAAGTTGAGTATTTATTAAGCTGCTTTTGGGAAGGCCAAGAAGGTAGTTTTATGTTGTGGAGCTTTTGGCATTGCATATTAGGTTGGGTATTAATTTGGAAAGCCAAAGACTGGGAAGCAGGAACGATGACTGTGGTAAGTTTTGCACAGTTTTGCTTGGCATCAATGTTAATAGGCTTGTATTTTTTTAGTGCTAAACTAGGCAGCAGCCCTTTTGGTTTGCTACGCAATGAAGGTATTTTAGATAATGCACCAATTATGCAAGACACTGTAACAGGTGGCATTAGAGCCGATTATTTAACCTTAATGAAAGATGGTAGAGGCTTAAATACCTTACTTCAAAATTATTGGATGGTGATTCATCCGCCAGTATTGTTTTTGGGTTTCGCAAGTACCATTATTCCATTTGCTTTTGCATTTGCAGGGCTTATGAAAAAAGATGACCACAGTTGGATAAAACCAGCATTACCATGGGCATCTTTTAGTGCAGGTATTTTGGGCTTAGGCATTATGATGGGGGCAGCTTGGGCTTACGAAAGTTTAAGCTTTGGCGGTTATTGGGCTTGGGATCCTGTAGAAAATGCCTCGTTAGTGCCTTGGTTGGTAATGATTTCTGGCTTGCATTGTAATTTGGTATACAAGCACACAGCATATAGTTTGCGCAGCACTTACTTTTTTTACATAACCGCATTTTTATTAATTCTCTATTCTACATTCTTAACCAGAAGCGGTATTTTAGGCGATACATCGGTACATGCATTTACCGATTTAGGTATGAACACACAGTTGCTATTATTCTTGTTGGTGTTTGTAATTCCTGCTTATGTTTTATATTTTGTTCGTTATAAATCTATACCAACAATTGTAAAAGAAGAAAGCACTTATAGCCGTGAATTTTGGATGTTTATAGGTTCTTTGGTATTCTTTTTATCGGGTCTTTTAATTATTGCAAAAACATCTGTACCAGTTTATAATAAACTCTTCAATGCGTCAATAGCACCATCAGAAGATCCTGAATTTGCTTACAACCAAATACAGGTTTTTGTTGCCATAGTAATTGGTATATTAACGGCTATCACGCAGTATTTAAAGTATAAAGACACACCTAAAGGCTTTTTAACTAAGAAGATTCTAGTACCAACTATTTTATCGCTGGCCATCAGTCTAGCCATCAGTTTCTTTGGAAATATTAGTTACGATAAACATGGGTTAGGATTTTTAGGTGCTATTCATGTAGCTATTTTTGCGGCTGTATATTCAACCGTTGCGAATGCTTCATACATTATTGTTGGTATCAAAGGCAAGCTAAAATTTGCTGCTGCTTCTGTTGCACACGTAGGTTTTGGTTTAGTGTTGGTGGGTATTCTTATTTCTTCAAGTAAAAAAACAGTATTGAGTTGGAACACTACTGGTGTTGCCACATTTAAGAAAGACAAAAAGGAAGATCCAGCTGAAAACATTACTCTGTTTAAAGGCATGGCGACAGATATGGGTAAATATAATGTTACCTATGTAAAGGATACCTTTAATACCAAAGAAAGAAAGCGTTTTTTCGAAGTACAATTTCAATCAAAGTCAAGCAGCGAACAGTTTTCGTTATATCCAGATTTGATTAAAAATAATAAAGACATGGAAGGCTTTGCGGCTAATCCTGCAAGTAAGCACTATTGGTATAAAGATATTTTTGTATATATATCTTCTTTTCAAGAAAATAACCAAGCTGATACGACTAGTTTTCAGAAAAAAGAAATTGGTGTAGGCGATACGACTTACTATAGCAATGGCTTTTTAGTATTGCATAAAGTAGATAAAAACCCTGCTGAATTACAAAGCAGATATGCATCTGACGAACAAGCTGTTTTCTTAGATATTGAAGTATTTTCTAAAGAAGGTAAACGTTACAAAGCCACACCCGGTATTGCCTTAAAAGGCGCAGAGTTACGTAGCATTACCGATACGATTATTTCTCAAAGCATGGTAATTGCTTTCAACAAAGTACCTACCGATGCCAATGGGAAATTTGAAATTGGTGTAAAAGAAAGTGCAGGCATTACAGATTTAATTACGCTTAAAGTATATGAGTTTCCTATGATAAACTTATTGTGGATTGGTATTATTATCACCGTAATTGGTTTTGGTATGGCCGTAGTACAAAGAGTAAAGGCAAAATAATTAACGCCCCAAATTTTAAATGGGGCGTTAATTTGTATGTTTAAATTATCTTAATAATTAATTAGCAGTTTCCTCCCACACTTTTACGAGTTCCACAAGCATGGTTACGGCTAGTTGCATGTCTTTTACTCCAATCCATTCGTGCTTGCTATGTATGGCTTGCATACCTGTAAATAAATTAGGGCAAGGCAAGCCCATAAAACTTAATCGGCTACCATCAGTACCACCACGAATCGGTTCTTTTACTGGCACTAAACCAATGCGTTTGTAAGCAGCTTCTGCATTGGCAATTACTTGAGGATATTGGTCAAGCACTTCTTTCATGTTGCGGTATTGCTCTTGCACATCAAATTGCATAGTTGCTTTGGGATGTTTTGCCATTACTGTTTCAGCGATTGCTTTTAAGTTGTCTTCATACACTTTAAGATTAGCTGTTTCAAAGTCACGAATAATAAATTGCACACTTGCTTTTTCTGCCAAGCCATTGATAGCCACAGGATGCACAAAGCCTTGTCTGTGCGAAGTGGTTTCAGGACTCCATTCTGTAGTAGGTAAAGCCGCCACAATTTCGCTCACAATTTTTAAAGCATTTACCAAGGTATTTTTAGCATAGCCAGGATGCGCAATCACGCCATTTACAGTAATGGTTACGCCATCAGCGCTAAATGTTTCATCTTCAAGTGTACCTAATTCACCACCATCTAACGTATAGCCAAAATCTGCCCCAAGCTTTTGCATATCTAGTTTAGCTGTCCCCTGCCCTACTTCTTCATCGGGTGTAAATAAAATTTTAATAGTACCGTGCTTTACTTCAGGATGCAACATTAAATAGTTACACAAATCCATAATTTCTGCAACACCAGCTTTATCGTCGCTACCGAGTAGTGTAAGCCCACTTGCAGTGATAATATCATGGCCAATGTGCTGGTTTAAATATTTGTATTTATTAGGGCTAATAATTTGCGAAGCATCATCTGGCAATATAATATCTTGACCTTGATAATATTGATGTAGAATAGGTTTTATATTAGTACCGCTACAATCTGGCGCCGTATCTACATGACTACAAAAACAAATAACAGGTACTTTTTTGGAGGTGTTACTAGGTATAGTTGCATATACATAACCATATTCATCACTATGTGCATTTTGTATACCCATAGCCTGAAATTCGCTTGAAAGCAACTCTGAAAGTTGTTTTTGTTTCTCAGTTGAAGGATGAGAATTACTTTCTGGATCACTTTGTGTATCAATTTTCACATAACGTGTAAATCTTTCAGCCACTGTAAAGTTGTATTGTTGCAACATAATCGTATTTTCAGCGCAATTTATAACTCTAGAATGGAAACACCCCTAAACAACCGTCCTACCATTGAAAATGGCACACTTAGAGCCATTTTGTATTTAATTACTGGCTTTGTATTATGTGGTATGGTGCAATTAATGTACTCAACTAGTAGCGATGTGGTTACGTATAACGAAGCAAATAATCCACAAACAATTTTTGAGGTTTTAAAATCGTATGTTGTTATTAAAATAGGATTGGTATTTGTGGCGTTTCTATTTATGGTGCTGGTAAACAGAGAGTTAATTCGCCACCTTGGGTTTAAATGGGTTGGCCACAGTAGTAGTGCATTTGGCGGTTTCTTAGTAGGTTTTTTTATTATTACAATCGGAACAATCGTTTTACTGCTAACTAAAAACATTTATTTCACAGATATTGGCAGTGAAGACACAGAGATTTTTTACGCAACACTATTATGTATAGTTGTAGCTTTTATTGAAGAAATTTCTATTAGAGGCTACGTTTTAAAAAACTTAATGCAAAGCATGAATAAATGGATTGCCTTAGCATTGTCATCACTTGTATTTGCATTGCTACATTTAGATAATACAGATATTACAATTATTGCTTTTGCCAATATTTTTATCGCAGGTATTTTATTGGGCATCAACTATATATATACTAAAAACCTTTGGTTTAGTATTTTTTTACACTTTAGTTGGAACTTTTTTCAAGGACCAATTTTTGGCTATAAAGTAAGTGGTATGTTTATGGGTAAAAGTTTTATAAAACAGTTAGCCCAAGGTGCAGATATGTTAAGTGGTGGTGAATTTGGCTTTGAGGGTTCTATAGTATGTACAATTTTACAAGTAGTGTTTATTGCAGCACTAATATGGTATTACCAAAAAAAATACGGCAATAAAAAAGTAGCACTTACAGCAGAAATCAACGGGTAAACTACCTTAAAATTAGACAATGTGGTAAAAAACAGTTGGTAAAATCGTCTGTAAATGTTTATAGACAAAGGTTTTGTCAAAAAGGGATGAAAGCGCTTTCATCCCTTTTTTTGTTGTATGAAAAAAAACGACTAAAAAAT
>JAAFHG010000267.1 GCA_013297585.1 Chitinophagales bacterium | reverse complement strand
CAAAATACCAAGATCATTTGCTTCTTTAATTTGAGCAAGATTAGCTGTGTCAATAAAAAATTTCATGTAATGTTATTTGAGCTTGTAAGTAGAAAACTAAATGTGGCTTCGATATTCCTCCTCAGGGGAGAGAGGTAAAAAAGTGGCAGACTACTTCCATCGCACCGCTACAACCGCTTATCCTTGCTGTATTCCTACCCTGGGGAGGTTCAACAGGAGCTGGTCGTGTAAGGCCTGCCGTTGCAAATGTAAGGGATGAGTTGTATTTGCAAAATAATAATTCTCTTTTTTTTAGATTTTTTTAGTGTTACGTTAAAAAATGCAACAGATTGCAATTTTAATTGTCAATATGACATTAATATTTAAAATAGGGTTTGTATACCGTGTTGCAATCTAAACTCGTGTTGTAGCAACCATTTCTTTCGCCACAGACCACCACCATAGCCAACCAAGGTTTTATCTGTACCTATAACTCTGTGGCAAGGCACAATTATGGCAATATTGTTTTTACCATTAGTAGTTGCGGCCGCTCTTATACATTTTGGGTCGCCTAGTTGCTTGGCAAGGTCTAGGTAACTTATTGTTTTACCAAACTTAACAGTCAGTAATTCATTCCATACACGCTTTTGAAACTCGGTACCATCTTGGTGAATAGGTATATCAAAAACTCGTCTTCTACCTTGGAAAAATTCAATTAACTGCTCTGTACAGTAATGAATTATATCGCTAATACCTGGTTCGCCATGCGAAATTTGTTGCCGGTTGTCAACAAAGCTCAATTCATTAATATAAGTATCGGTGCCGCCAATTTTTAGCAAACCCATAGGGCTTTCGTAATATGTGTAGTAAACTTCTTGCCCTGTTTTTGTAGTAATTGGGGTAACTGCCATTGGTAGCTTTTTTTAAGTTGAAATTATAAGTGCCAATACATTAATTAGTGATAACGTTTTTACACAGTAAGTATTGTGAATGTGATATTTCGGTGACTTTTAATAGTATTTTATCCATTTCGCTTACTAAAAGTTGAAGTGCAATAAAAAATATCTTTACCCATCATAAAAGAAATGTTTGGCGAAAGGTAGAATTGCCTATTTTGCCGAAAATAAAAATCACAAAAAATTAACTATCTCTTTATGAGTTTATTTGTAAAAAAACCACTGAGTGTTTTAATGGCTGAAGCTGGTGATAGCGAAAAAGGTTTGAAAAAAACTTTGGGTGCTGGCTCTTTAATTGCCCTAGGTATTGGTGCCATTATTGGTGCAGGTTTATTTGTAAGAACAGCATCGGCTGCTGCACAAAATGCTGGGCCATCTGTAACATTAGGGTTTATAGTAGCTGCAATTGGTTGTGCATTAGCTGGCTTATGCTATGCTGAATTATCTTCATCTATTCCTATTGCTGGTAGCGCATACACATATAGTTATGCAACTATGGGCGAATTAGTGGCTTGGGTAATTGGTTGGGACTTAATTCTTGAATACGCAGTAGGTGCAGCAACAGTTGGTATTGCTTGGAGTGAGTATTTAAATAATTTGTTGGTAAATGTTTTTGGTATGAGTGCCATACCTTATGAATGGTGTCACTCGCCTTTTGAGCACAGCGTTGATGGATTAAGCCACGGGATGATAAACTTGCCAGCATTATTTATTGTAGCTGCGCTAACGATGTTGCTAATTAAAGGCACACAAGAATCTGCTATTGTAAATGGCATTATTGTAATTACTAAAGTAAGTATCGTAATCTTAATTATTGTATTCGGTTGGGGTTTTATTAATCCTACAAATCATACACCTTATATACCACCCGCAGGTACTTATACCGATCACCAAGGTATTTCACACAATTTTGGTGGCATTATGGGTATTTTAGGTGCGGCTGGTGTGGTATTTTTTGCCTTCATTGGTTTTGATGCTGTAAGTACAGCTGCTCAAGAAGCCAAAAATCCTAAAAGAGATATGCCAATTGGCATTTTAGGGTCATTAGCTATCTGTACTGTTTTGTACATTTTATTTGCTCACGTACTTACGGGCATGGCCACTACCGAAGATTTTAGAACCAACGGTAAAGAAGCATCAGTAGTATTTGCAATTAATAAATACATGATTGGTTACGGCTGGTTAGGTAAATTAGTAACTGTGGCTATTTTAGGTGGTTTCTCTTCTGTAATATTGGTGATGTTGTTAGGTCAATCAAGAGTTTTCTACTCAATGAGTAAAGATGGGTTGTTGCCAAAAGCATTTAGTGCTATTCATCCTAAATATCAAACACCTTACAAAGCGAGCTTATTTATTTTAATATTAGTTGGAATTTTTGCAGCATTTGTACCTGGCGATATTGTTGGCGACATGACAAGTATTGGTACTTTATTCGCCTTTATGTTGGTATGTGTAGCTGTTATTGTTTTGCGCAAAACTAATCCTGAATTAAAACGTGAGTTTAAAACACCACTAGTACCATTTGTACCAATTTTAGGTATTATTGTTTGTGGCGCCATGATTTACGGTTTAGGCTGGACCAACTGGGCTAGACTAGTTGGTTGGTTGGCTATTGGTTTTGTAATCTACTTTGGTTATAGCCGTAGAAATAGTAAACTTGGTAATCCAGATAAAAAATAATACCACTTAAGTATAATATCACATAGAAGAGGCAGCCGTAAATGGCTGCCTCTTTTACATTACACTCTACCCTGTCTCCTAAAAATAGTTATTTGATCTTACAACTAAAATATTAAATTTATTTATCAAAAATATTTGATTGGTATACTTTTTTAATAAAAACATTCGCCTAAATCCTATTAGCTGAAATAATAGACTATATTACGATAGAGCCTTTGAAATACTAATTAAGCGTTGAAGTTGTTGAACATTATTTCTATTGTATTTGAAATGAACCCTGTGTAACTGAAAACTACAGTACTATTGGATTTATTGACTTTTTTCTAATCCAATACTACAAAGGGGATTCTTATAAAGAATTGATTTTCAACAAACTAAATTTAAAACAACTTCGTTAAAATATTATCACTAAAAATCCAAAACCTATTAAAAAACAAGGTGGAAAATCAGACATAGACATATATAAAAAATTAAAAAAATATACTAAATATAAGTATCATTTTTTCTGTTCGCAATGTTTTTAAATATTTAGCACTTACAAATTCAGTTGAAATTTTATTCCACTTTTATACTAATACGAAAGTGGAATAAAAAAACTACAACCAATTTTTGCAGAAACAATTATCTATTGTTTTAATATTGTTTTACTACCTAAGAAGCCATTTTGTGCATCTGACACATGTATTACATAACTACCAGGCTGAAGGTTTCTAAAGTCGAACATCGCACTTAAATTAGTACCAACTGAAACTGGTAATGCTTGTTGTGTTTGAATAATTCTACCATTCAAATCCATTAACTTAATAGTAGTTACTGTTGTAGAAGCTGCTCTATAACTTACCTGTACTGTATTTACTACAGGGTTAGGATAAACACTTACGTTTGCAACACCTACTTCATTAATTACTTGAGAAACAGAATCTTTACAAGTACCAATACCGCTCACTACTAGCTTCACAGTGTAAGTACCTTGTACATACGTTACTGTAGGATTAACCAATGTAGAAGTCATTCCGTTACCCAAATGCCACATATAAGACATATTACCTGCTGCCAATGTACTAGCGCTAATAAAGGTTTTGCTTGCGCCATTACCTGTATTGCTTAGTACAGAGAAATTAGCTACTGGTTTAGCACTTATTACAATATGCTTAGCAGTTGCATTGCTTTCGCAGCCATTTGCATCTATCACTTTAAGATGTACATCATGTTCACCATAAGTAGCAAACGCTTTTGCAAAGTCTTTAGTAGTTGCTCTGCTGCCTTCACTTATTTGCCATAAGTAAGTATATGGTGCAATACCGCCAGTTGTGGTATTGGTAAATACAAACTGATTACCAGTAATACATTGCTGTGCATTATTTACAGTAAAGCTTGCATTGACTGTACAAGGAATAATAGCAGGCGTAACCGTTACATTGGTAGTTTTACTTACACTATTGCTACAAGCATCTGTTACGATATAAGTAATTAAAGCCGTACCAGCACTTATACCAGTAACCAAACCTGTATTTGGATTTACAGTTGCCACAGCAGTATTAGCACTTGACCATGTACCACCTGTAACGCTATTGCCCAATAAGCTAGTTGTACCAGCACTTAAGCTTGTATTTCCACTAATTGATGGCAATGTTATTGGCAAACTATTTACAGTTAATACCAAAGTAGCTATACTATCGCAACCTGCTGTATTGGTTAAATGCGCTATATAAGTACCAGCAGTTGTGTAAACACCACCATTAAATGTATATGAACTACCTGCGCAAATACTTGCATTTGTAGTAGAAACGCTTGTTGCCTTTACAGTTAACACTAAAGTAGCAACACTATCGCAACCTGCTGCATTGGTTAAATGCGCTACATAAGTACCTGCGGCTGTATAAGCAGTACCATTGAAGCTATAACTATTACCTGCACATATACTTGCTGTAGTGGTAGAACTTGTAGGCACACATGCTTGAGATACCAATACAATTTTACTAACACTTGCACTACCACATGTATTTGTAACAGTGTATGTAATAGTTGCAGAACCAGATGCAATACCTGTTACCAAGCCATTTGCGCTAACTGTTGCAATTGCAGTATTTGAACTTGACCAAACACCACCTGTAGTGGCACTTGCTAATGTAGTAGTACCACCAGTTGCTATGCTGTTATTACCAGTAATAGCTTGTGGTTGGTTTGGCGCAGTGTTTACAGTAACCGTTTTAGTGATGCTATCTGTACCACAAGTATTAGAAACAATGAGTTTAACATTGTATACACCTACTTGCGTGAAAGTATGTGATGCATTTGCTGAGTTAGCCATAGTACCATCACCAAACTTCCAGTTGTAAGCTAGCGCTGTACCCGAAGCATTGTTGTTAAAAATGTAGTTATTGCCTACCAAGCATTGTGTATTGGTATTAATTGTAAAGTTTGCCGAAGGCACTATACAAATACTTGCAGCTGAAACTGTTATAGGCATATCAACAGAAGTTGTACCACATGTATTTGATACAGTGTAAGTAATCACTGTGTTTCCAGCTGTAATACCAGTTACAATACCATAGTTATTGATAGTTGCAACAGCAGTATTAGCGCTAGACCATACACCACCAGTTGTAGCATTACTTAAGCCAATAACACCACCAAGTGCCACACTTGTAGGACCAGTAATAGCCGTAGGTGTTGCTGGTGCACCATTTACAGTTACAGTCTTTGTTACGGTATTGGTACCGCAAGTATTGCTTGCAGTTAAAGTAATATTATACGTACCAGTATTGGTAAATGTGTGTAGCGCATTAAAGTTGCTAGATACAGCAGTACCGTCACCAAAGTTCCAAGTGTAAGCATTATTACTACCTGTAGATGTGTTGGTAAATATGAAGCTATTACCACTTATACATTGTGCAATATTATTTACAGAAAAATTAGCTAATGGGCCAGAACAATAGTTATTGGTGCTATCTACTGTAATCACTTTTGTAATAGTATCGCTACAGCCAATGTTACCTGTTACTACCAATGTAACTATGTAAGTACCTGGTGCATAAGTTGTCATTGGATTGACCAATGTAGAAGTAGTACCATTACCAAGATTCCAACTGTAATTCATCCAACCGCCACTAATAGTAGACGTACTTACGAAAGTAAAGCCATCACCATTGCCAGTACGCGTATAAATATCGAATGAAGCTTTTGGTTT
>JAAFHG010000037.1:1249-16221 GCA_013297585.1 Chitinophagales bacterium | reverse complement strand
GGCGGCACTATGTATAACCTTGTGTTGCTGAAAAATGAAGAGCGTAATTTTGATACAAGCTGCACGTGCAATAGCGATACCAAACACCCGCTATGTGTACACAAAGCCATTGTGTTTTTACAATTACTAAAAGCAAAAGGTGCTAACTATTTTGATATTATTCGCAATTGGGATGCTGTAAAAAACAAGCTACTAAGCATTTACGGTTATAGCCTTAGCGACGATTTAAAAGGCAAGTTTGAATTTACTTATACTGAAGGCAAACCATTTTTACGTGTACTAGACACCTCTATAAAAAGAGTAATTACTGTAACTAATACGGTAGATGTAAAGCCACAACCAGTAGAAGAAATTGTAAAGCCACAAAGCAAGGTAGATGCTACCAACGAAGCATTTGAAGCAACTGAAATTAAAGAACAAGTACTGGCTAATAAAGCTGCGTTTAAGCTTGGTGTAGTTATGACTACCAACGAGCAGCAATATCCATTTATACAAATAGATGCTGTACAAGGCGAAACAGACGAGGATTTCTCAAAGTATACAAGCAAGGTAGAAAAGCTAGACCTTAACAAATTTATAAACACAGATGTGTTTAATGAAGATGATAAAATGATGGTGCAGCAGCTACGCAAATTGTTACCTGTAGAAGTAAATAAATACCTCAATCGTAACTCGCCATTTAGTGGTATTTGGGAAAATATTGTTCAGCAGCATACCGATGAATTGCCCGAAGAAACCCGCAACTTAATAAACGAGTATTTACAACCTAAATACAAGAAATTACTAGCTGATTTATCTGGTAGCAACTTCGTGTTTTATCTGCCTTTTAAAAAAACTTTTACCACCGCAAACCTTGAGCTTGCTGAGTTTTCAGCCGAAAATATTGTACCCACATTTGCCATAAGCTACGCGAATGGTAAGTACACCATTGAGTGTAATGTAAAGCTGCCTTCAGCAGAATTAAACATTACTGAAAATGAATGTGCAGGTGTGATGTTATTTCAATATCACAACCAATTTTTTACCTGGAACAAAAGTGAAGACATTGCTGTGGTAAGCAAGTTTTTACCATCGGGTATACTAGAAATTGATGCGGCAGATTGGGCTAGTCATTTACAAGAATTCATTCTGCCACTTACTAAAGATTACAACGTAAACTTTGGTAACCTTGAAAAAGAAGAAATACGTGATGTACTGCCAGACTGTAAAATATTACTAAAAGAAAAAGGCGATTATTTAGTACTTGAGCCAGTATTTAGCTATAAGGGCTACGAGATAAAACAAACCGATAAGGACAAAATTATTTTGCCAATAGCAGATAAGCTATTAGTAATACAGCGCAATGTAGAGGCAGAGAATAATTTTATTCAGAAGATAGAAAATTTACACTCAAACTTTATTCGCCCAGTAGATACCGGTACGCTAGCCCTTAAAGGTGCTGATGTATTGAAGAACAATTGGTTCTTTCTATTTATAGATGCGGTAAAGGATATGAATGTAACCGTGTATGGTTTTGATGCGTTAAAGCATTTTAGATTCAATACAGCTAAGCCTTCTACCAAAATATTTATTAGTAGCAATACCGATTGGTTTGATGCCAAAGTGCAGATAAGTTTTGGTGAGCAACAAGTAACGGTAGATGACATAAAGCAAGCCCTTGTAAATAAGCAACAGTATGTACAATTACAAGATGGCACGTTGGGTATTTTGCCAGAAGAATGGATAAAAAAGTACGCTTTATTATTTAGGGTAGGTGAAGGTAAAAGCACCAACATTAAGCTAAGTAAGTACCACTTTAGCGTTATTGAAGAGTTGTACAACGAGCGAAACGACGAAGAATTATTCTTTCAGCTAGAAGAGAAATACGAGAAGCTAAAAGAGAATTATGCGATTAAAGACATCGCACCACCAGCACACTTAAAACCCATTTTACGTCCTTATCAAGAGAGTGGTTTTCAGTGGTTAAATTATTTGCG
This sequence comes from Chitinophagales bacterium, assembly GCA_013297585.1. GTDB lineage: Bacteria > Bacteroidota > Bacteroidia > Chitinophagales > Chitinophagaceae > Parasediminibacterium. Next base: position 14,245 of record JAAFHG010000037.1, on the reverse strand, counting down.
AGAAGTACAGTGGGGTGGCATTTTGGCCGATGATATGGGTCTTGGTAAAACAGTACAAACCCTAAGCTTTATGTGCCATTTAAAAGAAGAATTAGGTACACTTAAAGCATTGGTAGTATGCCCAACTACCTTGATGTACAACTGGCAAAATGAGATTAAAAAGTTTGCACCTAACCTAACCTTTTACATTCACCATGGTGGTAGCAGGTTGCGTGAAAACTTACAGCAAGATCATATTGATGTTATCATTACTACTTACGGCACGCTACGTAGCGATATTAAGCAGTTTGTAGATATGAATCTTGACTATGTGGTGTTAGATGAAAGTCAGGCCATTAAAAACCCAAGCAGCAAAGTAGCCAAAGCAGCTTGCTTGCTACGGGCTAAAAACCGGTTGTGCTTAAGTGGTACGCCTTTGCAAAACAATACGTTCGACATATTTGCCCAAATGAATTTCTTGAACCCAGGCATGCTTGGTAGTGTTGAATTTTTTAAACAAGAATTTGCAGTACCGATAGATAAATTTGGCGAGAAAGAACAGAAAGAACATTTGCGCAAACTACTATACCCATTCATTTTGCGCCGTACTAAAGAGCAAGTGGCTAAAGACTTACCAGAGAAACAAGAAATGGTACTCTTCTGCGAAATGGGTGATGAGCAACGTAAAATATACGATGCCTTTAGAAACGATTTTAGAGAGAAAATTTTGGGTACGGTAGATGCACAAGGTGTAGGCAAATCGCAGTTAACTATTTTGCAAGGCTTAATGAAGCTGCGTCAAATATGCGATAGCCCATACATTATGAACGAGCCTGAAAAGTATCCAAATGTGTCGGTGAAATTAGAAGAGATAGGGCGTGAGATTACTGAGAACATTAGCAACCACAAGGCATTGGTATTCTCGCAGTTTTTGGGTATGCTAGCATTGATAAAACAGCGTTTACAAGAACTTGGTGTAGCTTACGAATATTTTGATGGTAGCACATCGGCACAAGACCGTGAGAAGGCTATACAAAACTTCCAGAATAACGAAGAATGTAGGGTGTTTTTAATCTCATTAAAAGCCGGTGGTGTGGGTTTAAATCTTACTGCTGCTGATTATGTGTACATTGTAGATCCTTGGTGGAATCCTGCGGTAGAGCAGCAAGCCATTGACCGTACGCACCGTATAGGCCAAACAAAAAATGTATTTGCGTATCGCATGATTTGTACCGATACGGTAGAAGATAAAATATTAAAACTACAAGAGCGTAAAAGAGCCCTAGCAAGAGACTTAATTACCGATGATGACGGCTTTGTAAAGAGCCTTACAAGAGAAGATGTGGAATACTTATTCTCTTAGTGGTTAGTGATATTAAAAAGCCCATAAGCGAAAGTTTATGGGCTTTTTTAATCAGCCGACTTCGCAAATTCTGTGTTTTAGTAGAACTAGATTTTTTATTATTTCAAAGGCTTGTATCGCTCACCATAAATAACGGCTCTTCCTAAATCTTTTAACACCATTACACCCATTAAGTCATATTTGCCATTTTCATAGTTTTTACTAATGCCTCCATCTTTGTATTGAATTAGTAACGTGTATTGATATCTACCTGTTGCACCTACCTGCTTTCTCCATACACCGTTTTCATCACAATCTATCCAAAAAATAATGTTTACAGGTGCTACATCGTGAGGTTGAAAATATCCTGTACCATCTTTTTTTAATAATACTTTCGGCTCACCACCATTACCTTCATAGGTATAATCACCCATTATTTCTTCAGGAAACGCTTTAGTAACAGTATAGGTAGTGCCCATAACTGTTATTTTTTCAACTTTATTTTGGGCATGAATTTGTGAACTCGCAAATAGAAAGAATATAATGCTAACAATATTTTTTTTCATGATTTCAAATTTGATTTAAATACGTTATTCTAATTTGGTATGTAGGTATCTATATATGCCCCAGAATCCAAAGTGTACTTTAGTTGTAGCTTACCAGTTTCTAGTAAAAGAATTTCATCTGTATAATTGCCGTTTGATAAGGTAATTTTCAGGCCTTTACTGTCTATAATTTGCCAATTACCTAATATTGTTACTTCGTTAGTTGTGCATTTAAGGGTATCTGGGTATAATGCAAAATTACCATTGTTATTGTATTCCCATAAATTATCTAGCCTGCAAGCAGGAATAGTTTGATTAATATTGCCAGAAGTTGAAATTAAAACAGTGCTGCTTAACTTCCACATTTACTGATAAGACTATTTTCATTTGTTCAATTTCACTTAGTGCATCATCCTTTTTTAAGCAACTAGCTAGGAAGCACATAAGTATTGTGGCTAATAAAAATCTTTGTTTCATGTTTATGTTAGGTAAATAGTTTTGAAGTCTAACTAAATGAGGCTGTCTCATAAATAACTTTTTTCAGAATTTCTTCGGATCACTGTTGGAAAACCGAGGTCGTTTAAGCGAATCTGAAAGCGTTCATTTATTTATGAGTCAGCCTCTCTATAATATATTTTTGTGTCTATTTCAAAATATGTTTTAGCATCATTCATTGCCATTCTAATTATACTTCCATTTACCCAAGAGAACCAGTGTAACTCGAGTTATATCCCTCCCAGTAACCTCCTCTTGCTTAAGTTCTATTTCACTCATACACTTACCTCCAACAGCCGAAGCAGGAAATGCAGTACCTGCTTGAGTACATAACCATAAACAGTGGAGCTTGCAGATGATATTCTAAGTACAAAGCCAGATGTTGATTCCTTCCAAGTGCTATTAATATCTCCATCTGAAAGCGCATTACTCGAATTGGCAGAATCTGCCGCATCTTTTTGAGCAGCTGATTAGTAAAAAAGCAAACATGCTAAACAAAAAAATCTTTTCATCATTTATCATTTATTAGTTACTGTGAATTGTGTTTTTGATATGCTAGTTAAAATGGTATAATGTATTTTACCACCAATTAATTGATCTTACAAAGCCAAATTCGAAAAAAGTGCCAGTTTTAGTACTTTTAAAATCAGAACTTAAGGCGCCACTACCAGAGTTTATTTCGCCAGTGTAAATAAATTCAGGATAAATATTGGCATACAACTTAAACGTGTGCTCTTTGTTCCATTGTATTGAGTACCCCGTTATGGTTGGGCTTTCGCTTAAATTTTGTAATGTACCAGATGTAGGATCTACAAGATTGCTGGGTTTTTCTAGTTTTAATTTTTCTGAAATAATACCAAGATATATATGGCTTCTTCTTAAATCATCTACTGGGTGTGTAGTAAATCTAACACCATATTCTAATTTGGTAAATCCTGTATTAGACTTTCCAGAACCATTTTCTTCAGGATCGGTGCTTGATTTTGAAAAACTTCTTGAACCCATACCATAATCTACGTAAGCTTTTACCCATTTAATACCAGCGTAAGCTCTTGCACCATATTGTAACGATAAATTGCTGCCATCAAAAATTGGGCTAGCACCCAGCTTTGCAGCAAAATATCCAAAGCCACCGAAATTGTTATTTTCAACCGCTATTCTCACACTTGGTTCAAAATTTACTACAAATGGGTTTTTAGCCTGCACTTCTTTTTTTGTACGCAAAACACCACCGCTCATAGTAGACATATTGCTTTCAAATAGCATTGGAAAACTTGATAATGAATAGCCAAAATCTATTCCTACACCTAATTGCACTTTATTAGAAGCTCTTTTATATGAAAATGCTGGATCATATTCACCCATTTTATCATTATAAATCCATTCGCCTAATACAAACAGCACCATACCAAATGCTGTTGCAGATGCTGCATCGTTTACACTCTGTTGATTTTTAGCGTCGGTTTTCCACTTGTCGTAATCAGCTTGTTTTTTATTTAATAAATCTTGCTCAGCCTGTTTTTTGTTTTCGTCTTCTTGCTGTGCCCTTGCAATTGCTTCTTGTTCTTTTTGTTTAGCAGCAGCTTTTTTTTCTGCTTCATCTGCTTTTGTTGTAGATGTGGTGCTTTGTGTACTTGAAGTACTTGTTTTACCATCTGAAGATGAGGTAGTGGTTCCTTGTTTTTTTGTAGCACCACTACTTGTTGTAGCGGTTACTTGTGTGGTGACTTTAGTTTTGGCATCAGCTTCTTTTTTCTTTCTATCTGCATCAGCTTTTAGTTTTGCGTCAGCCTCAGCCTTTGCTTTTGCATTAGCTTCTTTTTTCATTTTATCAGCATCAGCTTTTGCTTTATCGTCTAGTTTGTTCTTTTTTAAGGCTGCTTTTTCTTGTGTTAAATTTTTAATGTTTGTAATTGTGTATGTCATGCCTTTAAAATAAGTAACGTCGTTGCTTTCTTTTATTATACAATTTTTTTTATTGTCACCATTATAATCAAATTCGTGAAAATTATCATCCGTCATTTTGTTGCCCCAAATTGAATTGGGAGGAAGATAAACCGAGTTGGTACCTAACCCCAAGGTAAACACCTTTTTACCCATGCAAGCTAAATCAAGTGTTATAGTTACTATTATCGAGTATTCATCGCTAGTATTATTTTGAACTTTAAATATGTATTTATCTGTAACAAAATAGCTTCTTGTAGCTGAGAGTGTAAATCTTGCATCTGCTTGAGAAATATTTATCTGCTTTTGAGCAGTTAAATTATTAAAAATTGTTAACAGTAAGATAAAGGCAAGAATCGATGTTTTTTTCATGGCGCAATTAGTTTATAAATAATAATATTATTACGCAACAAAATTATTTACCACAAGTGCACATACCAATACCCCAAAAGGGGTACAATCTTTTGTTAATCTATATCCTACTTTTGTTTTGTAAAACTTGGTTATTGCTAGCATAATTTTTACAATTTGTTTAGCTGCGTGTAAATGCTTTGAAATAAACGATTGGGTTAATAAAGCTTTTTTATGAAATATAAATCTCATTGCTAAAGTGCATCTCTGCTGTCATATTGAAATTATTTAATTATGCTTAAGCCATTGTCTCTTATTGTATGGATACTCCTCTATTGCGTACCAAACTTTGCACAGCAAAATAGAATTGATAGCGTTACTCAATTGATAGAAAGATCAGCTGATAAAAACCAAAAAGGCGGTTTGCTTATCTATCGCAGTAAATCTAACACTGTAATTAGCATGGCAAAAGCTAAAGAAGACGCCCAACAAGCACTTGCTTACTTCCAAGAAACCGGCAATGTAGAGGGTCAAGTTAATGCTTATCTTCAGTTTTCTGGCTTGTACAGTAGAGAGGCAAAGTATAAACTAGCACTTGATATTGATAGTATTTGCTATGCCTTGGCTAAACAAAAAATGTATAAAAAAGGCATAGCCATTGCGCTAAGTAATATGGGACGTAACCTGCAACAGGTAGGTGATATGCAAAAAGCGAAAACAGCATTATTAGAAAGTAATGAGATGTTTAAAGAGGCTGGGCTAGAGAGCGAAACTGCAGAAATAAAAAATAGGTTGGGTGTTTTATACAGGCGCATTGGCGACTTTAAATCATCGCTAAAATATTTTGACGAAGCACTTACTATAGCCACAAAGTTTAACCTTACTAATTCTTTGGCTAATATTTATATGAATAAGGGCAATACACTTGATGAATATACTGCATATGATGAGGCTATAAAAAACCACTTACAAAGTATTATCATTAGAGAAAATACGAACGACCTGCGTGGTTTGGCGCAGAATTATAATAACATTGCTAACGTATATACCCATACTGGTAATTACGATGAAGCCATAAAATATTATCAAAAAACCAAACTAATAACCGAAAACTTAAGGCCACAAAATAAAACCTCACTTGCATTGGCCTACAACAATTTGGCTAATGGTTATGTGGCATTAAAACAATACGACTCAGTAGAAATTTTATTCAAAAAGGCAATTGTACTTTTTACCGAAACAGGCGAAAAGCCAGGATTAGCGCTAGTATATCACGATTTAGGTGGCTATTATATTGATATAAAAGAGTACAAAACTGCAATGGTTTATTTAAACGAAGCACTAGATATTAGAAAGGGTAGTTTATTGATTAATGATGAAGCTAGCACTAGAAATTTAATTGGTGTTGCACTTGGTAAGCTTAATAAACATGAAGAAGCAGAACAGAGTTTACTGCAAGCTTTAGCAATGGTTAAAAATAACAATACACGCTTGCAAGAGGCTATTTATAATTCATTGGCCAAGCACTATAATCAAATAGGCAATTATGAAAAAGCCATCGAATATCAAGCTAAATATTTTAATTTAAAAGATACGTTATTGTCAGAATCTGAAGCAATTAATATGCTAAAAGAAAAGGCAAATTATGAGCTAGAAAAAAAGGAAACAGCTTTAAAACTCTCTGTTAAAGAAAAGCAACTAGATGCACTTAAATTAGATGAACGTAATAAAACAATAGCATTTTTAACCATTGGTATGGCATTATTGGGCTTGTTACTAGGCTTAGTTATATATTATTTAAAGCAAAAGCAAAAAACGGCTAAAGTACTCTTGTTAAAAAATGAAAAGATTGAAATACTTGTAAGAGAATTGCACCATAGAGTAAAAAACAATTTGCAAGTTGTGTCTGGTCTTTTATCGTTACAAAGTAATAGGTTAGAAGATGAAACAGCAAAGCAAGCTATGGATGCAGGTAGAAGCAGAGTAGATGCAATGGCACTAATACATCAAAAATTGTATATGGACGAGAGTCTTGAATCTGTTAATATAGAAACATATATCAGCAATCTTACTACATCTTTAGCAATGAGTTTTGGATTTGATAATAGAATAGTAAAAACAGAAATTTTATTGCAAAAAAAAGATATAGACATAGATATTGCCATACCTATTGGGCTTATAATAAACGAACTGCTTACCAACGCATTTAAACATGCGTTTATAGAAATAGAAAATGCACTTATTAATATATCTCTTAGAAATAATTATGATGGCAGTTTACAACTTGTAGTTGAAGACAATGGAAAAGGAATAGCAGCTGGATTAACCAATAAAGAAAATTTTGGGATGAAGCTAGTGTACACACTTGTAGAACAACTAAATGGCAGTTTAATTTTATTGAAAGAAAAAGGTACTTCTTATAATATTACAATTAATCCAATTTTATAATGCAAAATAATAATGCAATACTTATTGTAGAAGATGAAATGATAACTGCAACTAGCATTATAGAGTTACTGCAAGAAGAAGATTATAAAGTTATTGGGATAGCTAGAAATGCCACTAAAGCTTTGCATTTAAGCAATCAGTCTGATAATGTGCCTGCTGTTGTTATTTGTGATATAAATATAATCGGAGATATGAATGGGATAGAACTAGCGAAAAAGTTGAATGATTTGTACCACTGTGAAATTATTTTTTTAACAGCCTACCACGATTCAACAACATTAAAAGATGCTTTTGGCATAAACCCTGTTATGTATTTGGTAAAACCCTACAACGATGCTCAGTTATTAGTTGCCATACAATTAGCTTTTCATAAAATATATCTAAAGCTACAATTAAAAACTTCACCTGCTGCCGCGCTAAACCTAACCAATAGAGAAAAAGAAATTGTTCAGCTAATTGGGCAAGGGTTATCATCTAAAGAGGTGGGTAGAAGGCTTGGCATTACACTAGAAACTGTAAAAACACATCGCAGAAGAATACTCGAAAAAAATAATATTAATAACTTTCCGCAGTTAATATTTCAATTGCAAAACGAGGCTTAACTATCTGCTAGCCTGCCCTGTATTTTTAAACCCCACGTTTTAACTAGTATTTTTTATGAGTGCTTACCAAATAACAAGCGTTTATTTGCAGCCACTTAAGCAAGTTTGGCTACTATTATGATGCATCGCTATTTTGTTATTAATAAGCCTTACCACATGGTATCGCAGTTTATCAGTTCGCACAAAGTACACTTGCTGGGCGAGCTAGATTTCGATTTTCCAGAAGGTACACATGCAATAGGTAGATTAGATAATCATTCTGAAGGTTTACTACTGTTAACTACCGATAAAAGAGTTACCAAATTATTGTTTGAAAGTAAAACACCGCATAAAAGAACCTATTTGGTAAAAGTGAGACGTTATGTAAGTCCTGAGGCTTTGTTACAATTGCAAACCGGTGTAAGCATTATTATTAAAGGTGGGGCAAATTACACCACACCACCTTGCGATGTACAAATAGTAACGCCGCCAGCAGATTTGTTTATTGGCGGTTCTAGGCAGCGAGAAGACTTGCCGTACACATGGCTAACCATTACCCTTACCGAAGGCAAATACCACCAAGTGCGTAAAATGGTAGCAGCAGTAAACCATTCTTGTGTGCGGTTAATTCGTACAAGTATTGAAGATATTACGCTTGGCAACCTACAGCCAGGCGAAGTAAGAGAAATGGAGGAAGCAGATTTCTTCCAACAATTACATATTGATAATTGGCAAGTACAAGAAAAAAACATTAAGGCGTTACATGGTATGGATAAGGAGATACTAGCTTAGTTACTTGTTGGCATGATTAAAAAATCATTTTTATGATAATTTAATACAGGCGGTTGCAATTTTTTTATTAGCTTCACGATATCTTGAAACTAACTAATTAGTGCTTAAACACCCCCCTGCTAAATGACACTGAAAGAATTTGTTTTTTACGACACCAACCATTTTGTTGGTATGCAGCAGCACATGCTCTTTGGTAAGAGCGTTTTCTTGGTTTTAATTACTAAGAATTTTTTACTAGGCTTAGAATTAAACAAAAGCCTAAGTGTAGAAAATACACCAACATTGTTTTCGCAAACCATACCAGAGAAAAACACCCCACGAGGTTCATTCTCTAACCCTTATTCTTACTTGAAAGAAAAGTATGTAAGACTAGTTGAAAAAAAATATCTTTTCGATCAAAGTATTCAAGCGGTAAGTAGTCGTAATTTTCGAATTGATAGAATTGATATTGAAAATGTACATTTCGAACCCGTAAAAATTTCAGGCTTTAATTATCCGCATCAAGGTAAAATACATATTCGCTATCAAAAACGTGGCAAAGCTGGTAAGGGTATAAGAACTATACACAAAGAATCTTTTGTAATACTTGGCGAACAAAATGCTGCCGAGATAATAAAGAATATAGTTAAACAACCTACCGAAGAGATGGCTTAATAAACACTAATAAGTAAATAAGTGAGGAACAGTTATTACACCTCACTTATTTTAGCTTCCATCTCATCTAGCTTTACTTTGCTTTTGTTTATCAAGCTTTCTAGCTCATTACCCAAATCTTCCAATTTGGTTTTGGCTTCAGCCACTACTTCTTTGCCTTTATCGCTTGATAAAAATAATGCTATTGCAGCACCCGCGGCTGCGCCTAAAATAAGCCCACCTAAAAACTTTTTGTTGCTCATACAATAAGGGTTGATATAAATTTACTAAACACAAACTTGGCACAATTTTACATAAACTGTACCAAACACAATTTATATGGAAAATAATAAACAAGACTATAAGATTAATCGATATTTTTTTCTCGCAGTAATTATTGTTTTTGCATTACTACTGCTATGGGCTTTAATGGAATTTTTTACAGCCTTTTTAGCCGCGGTAATGTTTTATGTATTAAGTAAGCCGTTGGTATATTGGCTAAGTAAGCGTTGGAATTGGAAGCGTAGCACTGCTGCTATATTAGTAATTACGGTCTCATTTTTTATCATCTTATTACCTATTGGCTTATTTGCCACTATGATTTATAGCAAAGTGGTACAAGTTGCTGCTCACCCCGACGATATCATTAAACCCTTCAAGCATTTTGGCGAAATTATTCAACAACGTTTTGGCATCAATATTATTTCTAAAGATAGCTTGGCTAAAATACAAGGCATAGCTACGCAAACTATTTCTAGCCTTTTAAATGGTAGTTTCAACTTTTTTACTACCATAAGTATGATGTATTTTTTTCTATACTTTATGATTGTAAATACTGGAAGATTAGAAGCAGGATTAATACTCTATTTGCCATTTAAACGTAGCAAAATGTTATTGTTTGGTGATGAGTTAAAAGCGCAAACCTTTAGCAATGCGGTAGGTGTGCCTTTAATATGCGTGGTACATGGGTTACTATCTTACGTTGGTTACTTAATTGCAGGGGTAAACGATGCTGGCTTTTGGGGTGTTGTTACAGGTTTTGCTTCGGTACTTCCATTGGTAGGTACAGGTTTAATTTGGTTGCCTACAAGTATTTATTTACTAGCACAAGGCCATACTTGGCAGGGTATTTTTGTAATAGGTTGGGGGCTACTTGTAATAGGTACTAGCGACAATGTTATACGCTTTGTACTAGCAAAACGGATGGCTGATGTACACCCTATAGTAACTGTATTAGGTGTCATTATTGGGCTAAAATATTTTGGTATTACAGGGCTTATATTTGGTCCATTAATGATTTCGTACTTTTTTATACTCTTAAAAATTTACTATGTAGAGTATCAAAAACCAGAGGAAGAACGTAAACGTACAATACTGCCAAGTTACTTACAGTTTAAATCTGCACCTACAAGGCGCAAATAACGTTAAAGCTTTAGTGCGTTAATGGACTCAATTGCATTAACAATTATTTGGCACATGTCTATCAATTCTTCGTTGGTAATAATGAGTGGTGGTGCTATGCGCATGCTTTTATCGTTAAATAAAAACCAATCGCTTATTAACCCATTGGCAATACATTGTTTAATTACTGCATGATTAGTATCAAAGCTATCAAACTCAATAGCCATCCACAAGCCAGCAGTACGTACAGCTTTAATTAGTGGATGTTTAATGTGTTGTAGTAGCAGTTGTTCTTTAGCAGCTACCTCAGCTATGTAGCCACCTTCTAGCAATACTCTAAAGCCTGCCATACCTGCTGCACAGCTTACAGGATGGCCACCAAAAGTAGTAATATGCCCAAGTACAGGGTTGCTAGTAAGTGTGCCCATCAAGCGCTTATCGGCTATAAAGGCACCCAGTGGCATACCACCACCTAATGCTTTACCTAGCAATAAAATATCTGGCACAATACTGTATTGTTCAAAAGCCCAAAGGCTACCTGTACGGCCAAAGCCTGCCTGAATTTCATCTAAAATAAGCAGCACACAATGCTCGTTGCATTTTGCCCTTACTGCTTGCAACCATTTTGCCGAAGGCTTTACAATACCACTTTCCGCCTGTACGGTTTCAATTATTACACAAGCTATACTACTATCAATGGCTGCTAATAAATCATCGCTATTATAATCGTAATGATAAATATTGGGTAGAAGCGGCCTGAAAGCATTTTTAAAATATTCATCGCCCATTACACTTAGTGCGCCTTGTGTACTACCATGGTAAGCATTTTTACAACTAATAATATTAGTTTTATTTTTAATACGTTTGGCTAGTTTCATGGCGCCTTCGGTAGCTTCTGCACCGCTATTGGTAAAGTACACACAGTTAAGCGACGGCGGTAAATGCTGTATAAGCAATTGCGCATAAGCTACTTGTGGTTGCTGAATATATTCGCCATAAACTATCAAGTGCATATACTGTGCGGCTTGCTGCTGCACTGCTTCTACTACTTTAGGGTGGCTATGCCCAATATTGGCAACACTAAAACCACTAATCATATCAAGGTATCGCTTGCCATGTATATCGTATAGCCAAATGCCTTCTGCTTTAGCCATTTCTAAGCCAATAGGCGCATCAGACGTTTGGGCTACATGGTTTAAAAATTGGTTGCGAAGAGACATGGTTGTTTATAGTTTGGGGTTTGGAGTTTATAGTTTGAAGTTTATGAGTTTAAGAAGTTTATACAGTTTGTAAGTTTAAACATTCTAGAATGTAAAGTTAGCTTATGAAATAGTTACAATAGCTTCTATCCTTGCTCGCAATCAATTTTTCTATCTACTTTTAACTCCAAACTTCAAACTAAAAACTTCAAACTAAAAACTAATCCCCATGGCTTACATATTAACCGTATTAGATAAAACACCTGCCTTTGGCACTAATTGTTTTGTGGCGCCTAACGCTACTATTGTGGGTGAAGTGGTAATGGGTGATGATTGTAGTGTATGGTTTAACGCTGTCATTCGTGGCGATGTAAATGTAATTACAATGGGTAATAAAGTAAATGTACAAGATGGTGCGGTGGTGCATTGTACGTACTTAAAAAATCCAACCATTATTGGTAACAACGTATCTATTGGGCACAATGCATTGGTACATGGTTGTACTATTAAAGACAATGTACTGATAGGTATGGGCGCTATTGTAATGGATAGATGCATTGTAAATAGTAACTCTATTATTGCAGCAGGCGCGGTAGTAACCGAAGGTACAGTAGTAGAAGCAGGTACTATTTACGCAGGTGTACCAGCCAAAAAAATTAAAGACATTTCTAAAGAGTTAATTAGTGGTGAAGTAGATAGAATAGCCAATAATTACGTTAAGTATGCGAGTTGGTTTGAGGCTTATAATGATAATAAATAACGCTAGCTTGCTTTAAATTGATTTCCAAAACTAACACTCGATGAAACCTCTACTAACTGTATTAGTGATAGCTATTTGCTTAAGTAGCTGTAGCATTTTTCGTAAGCGACCATATGTACCACCAATTGGTGCAGAAAAAATATTTGCCCTACAACAACCAGGTTACAAGCCTAAAACACCCTATCAAAAAGCTGAATACAAAGCTATGCTAAAGCAGTTACGCAGAGATAGAAAACTAGCTAAAAAACAACGAGGCTAAGACCAGCTTTTAACCTCTATGGTATCTAAAATTTTCAAATAGTTTGCGTAGCGGTCTATTGATATTGTGCCTTCGTTTACGGCATCTTTTATAGCACAATCCAACTCGTTCGTGTGCATACAATTGTTGTACTTGCAGTCATTAAGCAGCGCATTCATTTCAGGGAAATAACCACTCAATTCTTGCTTGGTAATATCTACTAAGCCTAATTCTCTTATACCAGGTGTATCTATTATTTTACCGCCAAATGGCAGGTCAAACATTTCG